>NZ_JAAHIG010000069.1:11162-31272 GCF_010692305.1 Moorena sp. SIO4G3
ACATTTGCTTCTAACCACTTAGCGTTCGCGTAGCGTGACGTTCCGTCAATCGCATTTTGGCTTTCTTGGTCTGTTGCTAACCTTTCCATCATTACCACAACATCCATTTCTGGGACATCTAGAGAATATCCATTTACTTCAAGGAAAGTTGCCATCACTGCGAAAGCGACCCTTTTATTGCCATCTATAAAGGGATGGTTTTTTGCCAAACCATATCCATAGGCTGCTGCTAAATCAAATAAGGTTGGTTGACCATATACAAATAGATGTCTAGGTCTGGCTAAACTAGCCGATAGCAGATTTTCGTCCCGAATCCCTGGACTTCCCCCATGTTGTGCAATTTGATCACCATGAATAGCTATGGCTATAGCTTCCGATATCCACAGCGGTTCCCTCACTTAGCCAGCTCCCTCAAAGCATTTTCATACCTCTTGCTGACTTTCTGATAAGCTGCCATTACCGTTTCAAACTCAGGGTCCTTAGTGGTGATTTCAACACCATCAGCGGTTTCTGTGATAAATACAGTATCGCCTTCACCAACATTCAGCTGTTGTAGGATCTCGTCAGGTAGGGTTATCCCTAAGGAATTACCAATCTTATTAATTTTGAGCTTGTACATAGTGTAAAGGGGGCGTTGCTGAATTAAGGAATTAATAGGAGTCGGGTGGGCATCCTACCTGCCGGAAAATTGTAACGGGCAAGATGCCCATTCCACCAAGATACCCGTTCTACAGCTATCGGTCACTCCCGATTCCCCATTCCCCATTCCCGACTCCCGATTCCCTACGGTGCGCTTTCCGTAGGCGAATTAAATTCGCCACGGGTCGCACCGCTCCCTACTCCCTACTCCCTACGGATCTATAATAATAGATAAACCAAAAAACAACTACCAATATCATGCTGGATTGGTTAGCACTGTGGGGACTTTCTAGTGCCGGTGGCTATCTCGCCAAAGAAGTGATCGGTCCTTTGGCCAAAGAGGCTCTAGAAGACTACACTAAAGATTTTTTTAAAGAATCTATTAAAGAGTATACCGGACTATCGGATCAAGATACCCAGAAAAAACTCTTGGTTAAAGCTTTAAAAGCCTTTGTAGCTTTAGTGGAAAAGGAATTAAAAATTGCTGATCTATCTAAGCAAGAAATAAAACAGTATACTAAACCCCTCAAGGAGTATATTAAAAACCAATCCATTAAAGCTATCCTGGGAAGTGCCTTTAACTATGGCTGTAAACAAATAGATACCGATACATTAGCCAAGACTTGGGTTGAGCTGAAGTTATTAGCATTACCGGAAGAATTTCGTTGGAAGTATATTGGTAAAAATTATATCAAGCAAGTAGAAACTATCATCAAGCAATCGGATAAGTTACGGCCTATCCGCAATTTCGAAAATATTGAAGCGATCGCCAAAAATACTGAAGCTACAGCAGGCATTATCCCAGATTTTAACTTAAGCGAATATCAAGAAGCAATCCTAGAAAGCTATGGTAATGTCAAATTAGATAGTTTAGATACCGATGGCTCTGCCTATAATCAACTAAAACTCTGGAGGATATTTATCCCCCAAAATGTGCGAGAGTTTCATGACCTGATGCCAGAGGCGATTCATGAACTGCCTAAAGATTATTATCAAAAACTGCTAGAAAGTGGTCAACAAGAACAGGACATTGGTCAACAAGAACAGGACATTGGTCAACAAGAACAGTACATTCGTAAACTAGAACAGGACATTCACCAAAAGGAGTTGGAACTAGCTAAATTAGCTTATTATCTACAGATAAAATCCGTATTGGATGTGATCAAGGACTCTCAAGGCTATCGGTATTTGGTAGTTTTAGGAGACCCAGGCTCTGGTAAATCTACCTTGCTGCAGTATTTAGCATTGGAGTGGGCAAGAACAGATCTCAATACTGCTGTTTCTCTACCAATTCCCTTACTAATTGAATTACGCACCTATATCCGAAATCGCGATAGTGGACAGTGTAAGGATTTCTTGGAATTCTGTCATCAAAGCAGTGGAGCGATATGTCATCTCAATCAACATCAAATTCATGACCAGTTAAAAGCTGGTAAGGCGTTAGTGATGTTTGTTCGCGTAGCGTGGCCAACGGCCATGGCTTGGATGAAGTGTTTGAGCCAGGGAAACGAGACGATGTAATTACGGATATTCATCGCTTTACCAATCGCTATCCTAAAGTAAGAGTAATTGTGACATCTCGGGTAATTGGTTATAAACCCCGACGGCTACGAAATGCTCAATTTCGTCATGTTATGCTCCAAGACTTGGACTCAAAACAAATTCAAACCTTTATCGAGCACTGGCATGAATTAACCTTTACGGATCAAGCCGATAAAGTTAGGAAACGGGAGCGCTTACAAAAAGCAATAGACACATCATCCCCGATTCGACAACTGGCGCAAAATCCCCTATTACTAACCATGATGGCAATCCTGAATCGCAATCAAGAATTGCCTCGTGACCGCTCTGAACTCTATAACCAATCCTCTCGATTACTGCTCCATCAATGGGATGTAGAACGAGCATTACTTGAAGATAATCGTCTTGACCCCAAGACCATTGATTATCAAGATAAGCAACAGATGCTAGCAAAAGTAGCAGATTTCATGCAGAGCAATCAAGCCGGATTAGCCGGAAATTTGATTAGTGGAAAGGATTTAGAACGGATTATCTTCAAGGAGCTGAAACTCCGAGAGGTTACTAATCCCAGAGCCGTTGCTAAGGTAATGATTAATCAGTTGCGCACCCGCAATTTTATCTTGTGTTTCATGGGAGCAGATTATTACGCCTTTGTGCATCGGACATTTTTGGAATATTTCTGTGCTTGGGAATTTGTCAGGAAATTTGAAAAAACCCAGGAGATTGACCTAGAACAGTTACAAACCCAGGTATTTGGTCAGCACTGGCAGGATAAATCTTGGCATGAAGTGCTCAGGTTGATTGTGGGCATGATTGATTCCAAGAAAGCTGGAGAGATTATTGAGTATTTGATGGCACAAGATGGAACAAGGGATGAGTTTAAGAATTTATTTCTGGCAGCGGATTGTTTGTCTGAGGTTAGGAATCGCTATGAGATTAAATCAACGGATAGTGAATTATTGAATCGCGTCAAAGACTTAATTAATTATGCTCAAAATAGCAAAAGATTAAGTGATAGTGATATTCGCACTAAAGCTGTTCTGGCAGTAGCAACCTATTGGCAAGACCATCGAGATACCTTAGCCCTACTTCAACAATGGGCTCGGTCTGATAAAGATTCGGATGTGCGACGTACAGCAATTGAACAGTTAGCTCAAGGTTACAAAGACCACCGAGATACCTTAGCCCTACTTCAAGTATGGGCTCGCTCGGATACTGATTCGTTGGTGCGAGGTAAAGCAATTGAACAGTTAGCTCAAGGTTACAAAGACCACGGAGATACCTTAGCCCTACTTCAACAATCGGCTCGCTCTGATCCTGATTCGTTGGTGCGAGCTACAGCAATTTACCAGTTAGCTCAAGGTTACCAAGACCACCCAGATACTTTAGCCCTACTTCAACAATCGGCTCGCTCTGATCCTGATTCCGATGTGCGAGTTACAGCAATTGAACAGTTAGCTCAAGGTTACCAAAAGCACTCAGATACCTTAGCCCTACTTCAACAATTGGCTCGCTCTGATACTAATTCGTTGGTGCGAGGTATAGCAATTGAACAGTTAGCTCAAGGTTGGCACGATCAGCCTTGGTTATTTGAATTTTTATGCGATCGCGTAGCGGCTCTTTCAGAGCATCGCATTCTCCATGACCCGTTTGAGCTTAACACACCCTGGTATGAAAATCCTCGACAAGCAGCCCTTAAAGCCATCCTCAAATATTATCCTAACCATTCCCAAACCCGATCCTTATTGCAGGATAGAGCAGACCATGACTCCGATCCTCAACTGCGGGAGTTTGCTCGGGAGGCATTGGCCAGATTATCGAGCTTTTGATAGTAATCAAGTATAGAGGGTTTCCAAACGAGTTGTAAATTAATCGATGGTCGATAAAGGCAAGAGACAAGAGGCAAAAGGCAAGAGGGGCAAGAGCTCCAGAGTTTTGTGGTAAACTAAAAAAAGACCTTCTCCGTTTACATTTCAAATGTAAAGCCTATATATACCACAGTTATGGTTAACAGAAAGTAATAGTTATGGTTAACAGACAGTAAAAGACTCCCAACGTCAAAAACTTTGGGAGCGTCATTTTAGGTTACATTAAATCCAGTTTAGCATAGGTATTTGATTAGTATGGATCATCAAATGAAGTCCCGACATTTGCTTCTAACCACTTAGCGTTCGCGTAGCGTGACGTTCCGTCAATCGCATTTTGGCTTTCTTGGTCTGTTGCTAACCTTTCCATCATTACCACAACATCCATTTCTGGGACATCTAGAGAATATCCATTTACTTCAAGGAAAGTTGCCATCACTGCGAAAGCGACCCTTTTATTGCCATCTATAAAGGGATGGTTTTTTGCCAAACCATATCCATAGGCTGCTGCTAAATCAAATAAGGTTGGTTGACCATATACAAATAGATGTCTAGGTCTGGCTAAACTAGCCGATAGCAGATTTTCGTCCCGAATACCTGGACTTCCCCCATGTTGTGCAATTTGATCACTATGAATAGCTCTGGCTATAGCTTCCGATATCCACAGCGGTTCCCTCACTTAGCCAGCTCCCTCAACGCATTTTCATATTTTTTGCTGACTTTCTGATAAGCTGCCATTACCGTTTCAAACTCAGGGTCTTTCGTGGTGATTTCAACACCATCAGCGGTTTCTGTGATAAATACAGTATCGCCTTCACCAACATTCAGCTGTTGTAGGATCTCTTTAGGTAAGGTTATGCCTAGGGAATCACCAATCTTATTAATTGTGAGCTTGTACATATTTTAAAGGGAGTCGGGAGTCGCTCAAAATCCTATATTATATTATATATATCATTACTCTGAAAACCGCTATATAATATTCCCTATTCTTTCTCCCCACACTTCCCACACTTCCCACGCCCCCGCCGGAAACTCTTTCCCCTACTCCCTACTCCCTACTCCCTACTCCCTACTCCCTACTCCCTACTCCCGATTCCCTACTCCCTATCACCGAGACAAAATCAAATTCAAAACATTCAAATCATTAGATGTCAACAAATACTTATCCGTAAACATCTTTGTCCTGAGTTGCTCTAGGGAATAGCTATTAAATACAATAAACGGGAAATCTTGATACTCCTGACCAATGGGGAAAACAGTATCAACAGGGTAAAATTGGCCAATATAACTACTTAGAATCTTCCGAAATCCAGCATCTTCGGGTTCTTCCGGTTTAGAGGCAAAATATTTCTTCAAAGCCTCCCCAGCAATAAAGGTAAATAACGGCAAAGCATAATATTGGTCAAATCCTTGAGATTTTTGCTCAAACCATTGGGTTTTATGCGCTGAATTACCAAGGGTTTCCAGTAACTCTATGCCATCCTTGAGCCCAGAACGCAGGTTTTCTGGATAAGATTTACTGGTACTCATTTTACCCATAGTTTCCAACAGATCATCGGTAACATATCTCACTAGTTTTCCCAAGTTTATCTGATAGGTTTCCTGTAATCCATTAGCAATCGGTACTACCAGCAAGGCACCACTAATGTAACCTGTTTCAATAGCGCCTAATTTTAGTAATTGATCCAACCCATGGTTAACCAAGGGATTAAATTGCTTATTAAAAGACTCTACCAAAGAAAGATAATTATATTTTGTGGTATCCTTAACTAAAAACTCCGCTTGATCCAGTAACTGCTGTAGTCTAGTAGACACTTGCTCTAAAGGAGTATGTCGTGGTTTCCGCTTATATTCATTCTTCAGCTCACGGATCAGATTAGCAATCTGAGCACTAAACCTATTCCCTACGGCTGAAATCGACTTACCTCCGATGGGAATTATCAAGAAATTGTCCCGACCAATCTGTCCATAGCCCTGGATGCGAGTCATGATCGACCCTTTCAACAGTAAGAGAATATTCAACAGACTCAGCACACTTTCCTTGATAAACAACTGCTGTTGCTGGTCATCCTCAGCATCATAATAAACAGAACGCTCAGCTAAATAGAAAATAAGTTCTTTATCTTGATTGTCTAGAGTCTTAACTACTCCATCGTCTTCATACTGACCACGACCTCTGTAAATTACCTGAATCACTTCCATCAGATTATGCTCAATCTGGAACCGAGGGATTTCTACCAGGATATGCTTAGCCTTGGGAAAGGATAAACCTCGACTCCCGGAAGCGGTCATAAACACTACCTTTACCTGATTCTTATACTGCTGGATTTGCTTCTTTTCCAATTCAGATATATTAGCATGGATTTCCAGATAATCCTGATACTTGGTAAACTCCCCTAGCTCCTTTCTAAGGCTGTCAATTAGTTGGGATAATCTGCGTTTATCCTGGATATAGACCAGGATTTGCTCAACATCAGACCGATTCATTAATGCCTGGATATCTTTGAAAATCCTGGCTTGAAGAGATTTTCCTAAAATATCCTGTTGCTTTAAATTAGCTTCTTGACTAAATCGACAAGACTCTACCAAAACCTTGTAAGTGATATCTAAATTAGTCGCTGGGTAAGAATTAGCATTGATAACCGTTGCGTCTAAACCTTTAAATTTAAACCGTTGCCGTGAAAGGGGTAACCCCAAACCAGAATTTTCCGAATTTCCCACACTCCGGAAGTAGATCTTATCCGGTTCCGATGAAATGTCAGATAAATGTTGGTCAATCACACCTGGATCAACAATGGAGGCATCTGCTACAATTATCTTAGTGTTAAAGCCATGGCCATTATTGATCAATTTATAGTTAGATAGTATAGCGTGAATACCATTTAAAAACTCAACTCCGGCATCATCCCCAGTTATCTCATCGATCATGATAAATAAATGCTTGATTCTGCTAGAGATAGCCCGCATCTTAGCAGGAATAACTAAACCTTCCCCTTTGTTGTAAGCGTTTCTGAAAATTTTCTCAAAATGATCTAAGGTTTTACCCCTCTGAGTTGCTTTCAAAGACTGGATAGACACAGTAGCAACAATACTATTAGACGTCTCCTCATCTACAAGGCAATAGATGGCTTCACAAATACTGCTTAAAACTCCTTTAGTCTTCTTGCCACGGTCTTGAATTTCCTCATCCGTTAATCGCTTCAGCTTATTCGAGCGCCTTCCCCATGGTTGAATCGTTCTACTATCGAAAAAATCAACATCTTTGCTTTTAAAATTTCCTTGACACTCATTCCAGAGGTATTGGACAGTGTAGCGTCCAGAGTTGTCGGCAATTAAATTAGCATTAGTGTTGATAGCGATTAGCCGATTATCGCACAACTCTCCGGTAGCTGAGTCTTTAAACTTCTCGATAATGTCAAGATTGACTTGTTTCCTAGGACTGACATAAAAAAACAAAAATCCCTCGTCAACATGAGCCTTTAGAAAGTTTGCGATCGCAGTCGTCTTACCAATGCCCGGATTGCCTGTTAAAAACAGATAGGTCTGGTCAGAAACCAGCGCCTTTGTAATCAATTCCCCATGAGCATCCCGCAAATTCATTGGTGTACTTAACCCGACACTTAATTCCAGTTGCTGGCTCAGATCTGGTGGCACCTGAGCAATAGAATTAACAAACCCCTTGATGTGCTCTTGATGATTTACTGTGGTTATAGTATCTGGTTGGATTGCTAACAACTTAGCCACAAACTCCCTACCATCCTGAAAACTGCGACAAGCATTCCGTTGGATTTGCTTTAACACTTGCTGACGGGCATCCTTAATCTCTTTAGGACTAGAATCATGTTTATAAATCTCGTGACAGGTTTCCAAAACCTCTCGATTCGTCTGGTTTACAGACATAGCACTAATTCCGCGATCGCTATAACCCACCACATTACATACTACCGATGTTTGTTCCGAGAAAATACCAATCTCTCTCAGGAATTGATTAAAGCTATGAGCATAACTACCCGCCTGAATTAACTTTGTACTTTCCTTATCTCTGACCTTAAAGGCTGTAAAGTAACTCTTCAGCTCTTTAGCGAACTTAAAATCCAAGTTTTTCGTATCTAAGCGGAGATTAGAAAAAACACTTTTAGATTTTAAATAGTTAATATCGCGAATTAATCCATGCCGGAGAATCTCTACATAATTTAAGTTTTGAATATCCGCATCTGTCTTAATCGAAAACACCGACAAATCTACACAAAGCACCCGAAAGTATTTACCGCGATATCCTAGCAGCATCAGAGTATCCGCCTTCAGAAACTCCCCTTTCTTAGAATACTCCCTAATGTAACTGTTCACATTGTTAACAGTAAAATTATTAACCTGAGCCACATTATTCCTAGAACCTACGGTTTTAGTACCTAACTCCTGATCAAATTGAGACAATACGTCTATATACCATTGGTCATCTCCTTTACAATAGGTACCGATACTATTATCATCACAAAAACAGCACTGGTAATACACAATTTCCAGATGACGGCGCTTATGTTTATCACTCCAACCCATAGCCTTGAGATAGTCCCGAAAGAAATTTAAACCAGATAAGAAGCCTTTCTGAAGGAAAAACGTACTCCATTTTTCAGCCATCTCTCTTTCCAAAGGACTGATCAGCTTATCCACAATCCGCTGGAGCATATTCCGAAACCTCAGTTGCTGCAAATCGTGATCATATAAGTTCCCAAAATTGTGCTTAATCTTCTTTTCCTCAATGTCAGCTAGAATGCCAATATTAAATCCAACTTCAAAGATGCGACCTAAATCTTCTGCTATTTTAGTCATGGTTTAAAAGGGAGTAGGGTGCGTTAATGAAATGTAACGCACCATTTGTATATTAATTTTCGGTGCGTTACGCTCACGGTCATTTGATCACTTAATCACTTGATCACGGTGCGTTACGCTTACGCTAACACACCCTACCATCCAAACCGACTATTCATACCAAATTCCTTGTGGTTTTTCTTTCCTGGTATCCCTTGCCCAATCGCTTGGATAAATTCCCTGAGCGATAAAGCGATGGATACTTGAATACTGCCAATCTTGGGGATTTTTGCACAATCGATGATGCACAGGATTATTATGAATATAATCACAATGTAGAGCAAAATCCCGTTCATCCCTAATTAAATGCTCCCAAAAACGGCGTTGCCAAAGATTGCTTTCTCTTCGCTTCTGTCGTGAGGTAGAAACCACTCGATCAATTCCTAATTCTTGTCCATAATGTTTGGTTACATAGGTTTTAATTAATCGCAATCTCAGTGAAAAATCTAGCTCATCAGGGGGTAAAGTCCATAAACAATGAAAATGGTCTGGTAATAAAACAAAAGCATCAATGTAAAAAGGATATTTTTGCCTTACTTTTTCCATGGCTTCTCTGAGAGCTTTTCTAGCTATATCACTACAAAGCCAAGGATGTCGTTGATAGGTGACTTGTGTGATAAAGTAGCTTCCCCCAGAAACACGAGGTCTTCTATAATTAGGCATTAGTTTAGTAGGGTGCGTTAATGAAATGTAACGCACCATTTGTATGTTAATTTTATTAGGGAGTAGGGTGCGTTAATGAAATGTAACGCACCATTGTGAGGTTAATTTTCGGTGCGTTACGCTTACGCTAACACACCCTACTTGATCACTTGATCACTTAATCACGGTGCGTTACGCTTACGCTAACACACCCTACTTTATCACTTAATCACTTGATCACGGTGCGTTACGCTTACGCTAACGCACCCTACCACTATTTAATATATTTCTGACTTCAGTTAAAAACGCCAAAGAATTAAACTTACCCTTACCTCTCATATGATCAAACAACGACAAAGCCCCAACGGAATAATCCCCAATCAGATTTTCGTAAGGGTCTAACTTAAAGCTAATCTCTCTAGCCTTCTGGTATCGCCAAAAGTGAAACAGACTCAAATACTGGACTATATCTTGTTTCAGAGGAGTATCATACATCAAACCATTGCGAATATCTTGATCATCCAGTATCCCCTTATAGATATTCAACAACGTCGCATAAGAAATTACCCCATTATAATTGCGCTGCTCCCCTGGCACCTCAATGCCATTAAAAAGATTAAAAAACACTACCGATTGCTTACTTTCGTCTTCCACTAATGTCGTCAACTGCTCCGTATCCTGAATATACAACGAACTTGCCCCAATTTTTTTTAGCTTCACCACATAGTACTTATCAAAAAACATCGGATAGATTTTGATATCCTTATGCTCCCCTTTTAAAGCACGGATAACATCCTTGGACATAAAGAATAATCCATCATCATCCTGAGACTGAGTCATATGTAAGGTACTGGTATAGGGAGCCTTAGCCACATAGATAAAATGTTTGTATCCGTTTTTATCATAAAGCTTGGTAACTTGATCAATCACAACCGTTGGTTCCTGAAACAATCGTTGGTGGTCATAATTGCCAGAGAAAGTGGTCAGTAACTGTAACCTGACTGCACCATCATTTCGACGGATTACTCCCACCACTTCTCCCATCAAATTTGATCGCTTGTGCCGACTATTCCATTTGCCATCACTTTCCCGACTGGAAACTACAATAATCGCTAACTTGTCCAACTGGGGATAGTATAAGGAATTGTTGAAACGAAAGGTTTTTGGCAATACCGAGTAGAGAGAGGTCATCACATTAGGAATTTTATAAGAACTTAAATCCCTGATATCAATTCCTTGAGTATTCGACCGATGTTCTTGATTCAGTAAATGAGACAATACCATACACAACGATAGCAAAAATTTTTCGATGGGAGCCTCATCCTCCTTATTACTCAGATGCAATCGTAAAATCGGAATAAATAAACGCTTTTGCTCCTGCAACAGCAGTCTCAAACAGATATAAGCCAGCAAAGCAAAAGTAAACCGATAAACAAAAGCCCCTTGGGAGTCTAAAGGATTATTCTTGTCTATTTTATAGGGAAACAGCACTAACTTATGCTGCTTAAAATACTGGTTGTATATTTTTGTAGCCTTATCGTCTCTTGGTATCAAGAGTATAGGGAGCGCTTTAATCCCAGTGATGTCATCATACTCCATACTGAAGGATTGCTGCTCATCCTCAGCGCAATAGCGAATATCACTAATTCTGATATTAGCTTCAAGACTACAAACCGAATCTCCGCCAACATTGGGCTCTCGAATCGATAGATACTTCAGAACGTTTTTGGGATTGCCTCCCAAAACCTCCTTAAACAAAGTCTGCCTAGTCTGAATATTACTAATATCGTTTTCTAAAATGCCTTTTTTAACCGAAATATGGATATTATTCTTTCCCCTTGGCAACCTACTCTTGTATTTGAGAGTATTGGTCAAACAGTCCTTTAGCTGATCAATTTTAGACTGAACCTCATACTTATCGAACCCTCGGAGGATTCTTCGAAACAGATCCTGCTTCTTGCCCTCATCGGATTCTCGTAGGGTGGGTAAAACTTTTTTATCAAAGGCTGTAATAGGATCGTAGCCTAGGTCAGACTCAGGAGTATAGTCGGGATCAGAGGGGTCATTACTAGCAAACACAAAGTAGTACAAAAACACAATAGTCAAAACTTTTTTAGCAAAGGCTTCTCGTCTCGAAACATCTTTCAGTAACTCTTGATGCTCCTGACTATCGGGATTAATCAGATTAAGCGAATACTTAAAAACCCGTTTACTACCATGAGCATTAACCTTACCATCCAACTTGAGTTTAAGTCCAAAAATAAACTGTAATTCTCCCCACTCTTCATCGGTACTTTCTCCCAATAATCCCTCTATGATTGGAATAATTGGCAACCGATTAAAGGCATCTGCCCTCGAAAAAACGTCTCTGTAGTTAACCGATGCCCCAGCATAATTTACCAAGTAATGCCCATCTGCCTTATTGATATCATTGATGTAGTGATTAATCAGCTTAAGTCGGCGAATCAAATCCTCTAGATAGATAGCAGCTTTAGCATTACCAGGACTAGTACTAGTATTAATTGCCTCTTTAAGAATCTCTAAATAATGAATCTGGGCTTGTTTCTTAAGTTGGCCAAGAGTTTCCGTATCCGCAATGTGTTTCAGTCGGTAGAAATCCGATTGAGGGTTATTTTCTAGATCATCAACAATATCATAGAGCTCTTCGCGGTCGCTTTCACTAACCCCAGCAAACTCAAGATTAATATAATTGATCAATCCATTTCTGAGTTGACTGTTAAACTCAGCACTATTTAGCACTGTAATCGCGATCTTGTGAAATTTTAGCAAATCCCTACTGTGATCAGCAGTTTTATTTACACTTAACCGTTGCTTTCGTAAACCAGGATAGTTACCAAAAGGATAAGTAAAATCTAATTTTGGCGTTTTTCCTTGGAAATCTGTTAAACTAGTAACTAAATTAGAAACAAACTGATCAATAGACCGATTGTCTGGCAGCTCAAGCAGCACAGACTCCAGTAATTCTTGTAAGCGAGTTCTAATTTGATCAACTTGATGAGGAAAGTTGTCGAAAAAACCAGGACTAAAATTCACCGTAGCACTACGAGCATAATTAGCAGACCCCCCTAACGGATCATGCACCGACAAAGCAGCCACCTGAGTGGCGATACTATCAATATCCATGACTAACTGTTTGCGATCGCTTGCGAGCCTAAAGGGATTTTTAGTCTGCTCAGACCGTAATACGTTCAAAATCTTATTCAGTAAGTCGCTGTAATCAACCTTAACCAAATCATTGTCATCTGGTCTTAAAACGTTTACCATGTTGTTTACTCCAAAACCCATCTATTTAAACTACTACCTAAGGATGGCCGGTGTTAATGGGGAGATTACGGAGTAGGGAGTAGGGAGTAGGGAGTAGGGAGTAGGGAGTAGAGAGTAGGGAGTAGAGAATTGAAAATCTGGGTAAAATTCGATAAGCTTTGTGGCACAGGCTTCTAGTTTGTGGAACAGGCTTCTAGCCTGTGCTGATAGCTGATAGCTAAATATAAAAAACTTAATCACTTGATAACGGTGCGTTAATGAAATGTAATGCACCATTGTGATGTTAATTTTCGGTGTGTTAATAAAATGTAATGCACCCTAGGATTTACTGACTATTTTATCATTAGATTCTTTCGGAGCAGGTCAAAGTTGCAGAACAGATGACCTATATACTATCAGAGCAAGCTAAAACACATGAGGGGGCTATAGGTTTAGTACAAATGTTCTGCCTAAGTGACATGCTCCCGATTCTTTTTTTATCTTTTTTTGCTGTATCATTCATTACATAAAACTCTCATTTTTCATTGTCTATCTGTCAGAATCTATGATATATAAAAAAATTAAGATGAAGGAGTGACTAATATGTCTCAATATACTCAGAAAGCTTTTGATTTAATGGCGATGCAGTACGATGAATTAATACGTCTGTGGGTACCCTGGTACGATGAACTAATTCAAGTGACTGCAAACAACCTAAGCTGTAAAATCGATTCTCCTCGCGTCTTAGATCTTGGTTGTGGAACCGGAAATCTTTCTTCAGCTGTTTTAGATTGTCATCCTAAGGCACAACTTCATGTTGTCGATATGTCAAGCCAAATGGTCGATTTATGTAAGGATAAACTGGCTAAAAAAAGTGATCATATCTATTGTTACAAAAAAAAATTTAATGAATTATCCTACAACTCATCATTTTTTGACTCTATTGTTTCACAAATGGCAATCCATCATTTAGATGATGAAAGCAAAAAAGAATTATTTATATGTATTTATAACTGGTTAAAACCTGGTGGATTATTTTCCTATTCTGATATTTTTTGTGGTGCTGATCGAGATATAAACGAAAATTTTATTTCCAAGTGGAAGAGTTGCTCTTTCGAGTTAGGGGCAAGTCAAGAACAATGGGACTTTTTCATGGATCACGATCGACTATACGATAAACCAATACCTTTAATAACAGCTTTTGATTGGTTGCAACAGGCTGGCTTCACTTGTTTTGATGTAACTTGGCGTCAGTCTTTATGGTCAAATATCGTCGCAGTAAAAACTGAGAACGCTTAGTGATATTAATTTTCGGTGCGTTACGCTTACGCTAACGCACCCTACCGCTAAGAACGATTTAATATATTTCTAACTTCAGTACTCCCATAAACTGAAATATGATAACTGATAGCTAAATATAAAAAACGCTATAACTAATAAAACAATTAACCAAAATACTTATGAAAGCAATTCTCTACACAAAATACGGATCACCCGATGTTCTTCAGCTCAAAGAGATAGAAAAACCCATCCCTAAGGAAAATGAAGTATTAGTAAAAATTCATAGCGCATCCGCCAATGCAGGTGACTGGCATTTACTCAGAGGAAAACCCTTCTTGATCCGCATCATGGGCTTTGGGCTTCTAAAACCAAAAAACCAGATACTGGGAGCAGACATAGCAGGGCGGGTTGAAGCGGTTGGCAAAAACGTAGAGCAGTTTCAGCCAGGTGATCAAGTATTCGGGAACCTATCCGAGGGTGGTTTCGGTGGTTTTGCCGAGTATGTATGTGCTAGGGAAAGTGCATTAGTCTTGAAACCCGCCAATATCACCTTCGAGGAAGTGGCAGCAGTACCAGCAGCAGCACTCACCGCCCTGCAAGGTCTTCGAGACCAAGGGCAGATTCAGCCAGGGCAAAAGGTTTTAATTAATGGTGCCTCTGGTGGTGTCGGTACCTTTGCGGTCCAGATTGCCAAATCCTTCGGAGCGGAAGTGACTGGGGTGTGCAGCACCAGGAATTTAGACATGGTGCGCTCCATTGGTGCAGACCATGTGATTGATTACACTCAAGAAGATGTCACCAAAAATGGCCAGCATTATGACCTGATTCTTGATGCTGCCGCTTATCGTTCCATTTTGGATTACAAAGGTATATTAACTCCTAACGGAATTTATGTCTTTGTCGGAGGTTCCATGGCACAACTTTTCCAACTTATGTTCCTAGGATCATGGATTTCCATGACCGGAAGTAATAAAATCGTGTCCCTGCTTATGGAACCAAACCATAAGGATTTGGTGTTTATCAAAGAGCTTCTTGAAACTGGCAAAATAGCACCTGTTATCCATAGACGATATAGCTTAAGTGAAGTGCCTGAAGCTATCAGATATCTTGAACAAGGACACGCGAGAGGTAAAGTTGTAATAACGTTGGAAGAGTAGGGAGTAGGGAGTAGGGAGTAGGGAGTAGGGAGTAGGGAGTAGGGAACAGCGGATCTGGGAACAGGGATTTGCGTAGGGTGCGTTAGGGACGGACTAGCCATGATTTTTCCCTTCAACGCCTGGGTTGAAAAAGTCCGTCCCGTAACGCACCACAGGGTCAAACAACAAATATGAGATGCATCCCTCTTGCTATTGCTAGCATGCCTAAATTACAACCCTAGGATTCCTCATCCAACGATTCCTCATCCATCCGATTACCGACATCAAAAACAATCACAAATTTAGCATCGGGCATCAGCCGTTTAAGAGCCTTCAAATGACCCTCCGCATCAGACCGGTTCCGGAACCGACCAACAACTACTCGCTGCATTTCGGGTAATAGCCGAACAATCACCCATGGATGAAGGCGTTCAGAATAAGTCATAATAAAAGTATCTCCTTTCATAGGGGACCCAAGGCTAGCCCGTAAATTTGAACGGTTTCCCGGGCTAGCTCTTGAGGTGGAAGTTTTACCAACCACTCTTTTATAATAGCACAAATAATCTTTTATTGTAGCATATTTTGAAAATATTTGTAACAATTTTGTAGGGATTAGGGAGTAGGGAATAGGGTCAAGAGATCTGAGTATTTTTTTTTGTTTTGGTGATATCATGATTGAGTTAAAGGCAGTATCCAAAAAATGCGATTGACGGAACGTCAAGCTACGCTCTTAGCGGAGCTTCCGCTAAGAGCGAACGCTCTTTAAGTATTTAGTTCTAATAAAAGCTAGATGATTGAAAACAATAAAAATCAGACAACAGTCGGTATTGCAGCTATAGGCTATTATATTCCTTCGGGAGTTATGACTAGCGAGGCGATCGCCAAACTAGCAGATATACCCCTGTGGGTTTTGAAAGAAAAAATAGGCATGGAAAAAAAAACAATTGCTGCCGAAGACGAACATCCCAGCGATATGGGAATTAAAGCAGCAATGTCGGCGATAAAAAAAGCCAAAATTAAACCAGAACAAATAGATCTAATTGCTTATTGTGGGGTAGGATATTACGATTACCGATTTTGGTCTCCGGCAGCAAAAATTCAAGCTGCCATTGGTGCTGACAATGCTCATAGTTTTGAAATTAGAAATTTCTGTAACAGCGGTAACTTAGGTATTCATATTTGCCGGAACATGTTGCTGGCAGATAATAGTTCAAATTATGCTTTAGTTGTTTGTAGTGATAAATTATCCCAGCTGGTTAATTACTCGGATAAAAATAGCAATTCTATTCTTTTTTTCGCCGACGGTGCCGCCGCAGCCTTACTAAAAAAAGGAGAGTCTAGCAACAAAATTC
Organism: Moorena sp. SIO4G3; assembly: GCF_010692305.1. Taxonomy (NCBI): domain Bacteria; kingdom Bacillati; phylum Cyanobacteriota; class Cyanophyceae; order Coleofasciculales; family Coleofasciculaceae; genus Moorena; species Moorena sp. SIO4G3. The sequence goes on from NZ_JAAHIG010000069.1 coordinate 27,732, forward strand.
TATCCTATTATGGTATAACTGATGGCAAATTAGCTGATTTGGTTCGAGTTCCCTTGGGAGGGACAAAATTGCCTGTAAAAAGTGAAAATATTGACTTAGCACTTAATTATGTAAAAATAGAGGATCGCAATCAATTAGAAAACACTTTATCAGAAATTTATTTAAAAAATTATAAAAAAGTAATCACCACTGCATTGCAAAAAAGTGGATTCTCTCTAAATCAAATAGATTTCTTATTTACCAATCAGATCAAAAAAAGCTTATTAGCCAAGATTATTGAAGCTCTAAGCTTAACTGAAAAAAATACATTTATTTCCTTGACAAACTGCGGTCATTTGGGAGCAACAGATACTTTATTGGGTTTGGCTAAGACTATAGAATTGCAGAAAAGAAAACCTGGTAATTTAGTAGTTTTAGCTAGTAGTGCTGCCGGGTTTTCCTGGGGAGCAACTGTGATTAAATATTAAACTAATCATTATTAAACTAATCTTAACTTTTATCGGCTATCCTAGACAGATTACAGTAAATGAATACTTTAAATGAGCTTAACCCCTTAAATAGCAAGGGATTCAACAATATAAAAAACCATTGTATTGATGCAGTCGCTCATGGGAGTTTACCCCATGAGCGCGCTGTATCGCTTTTATTAAAATTGCATAAACCCTTAAAAAGTAGGAATTTCCTGTAGGGTGGGCAGTGCATCACACAGATCCCAAACCTTGCCATCGGGTTGCTAGGCACTGCCCACCATAGGATGAATCATAATCGTTATACTTCTCAAAATGTCAAATCGAACCTATGGAATTATCGGCACCGGTGCTATTGGCGGATTCTACGGTGCCAAACTGCAAAAAGCCGGTCATAAAGTCAGCTTTTTACTCCGGAGCGACTACCACCATGTCGCCGAAAACGGTTTAATTATCAAATCAGTAGATGGTGATTTTACTCTGCCGGAAGTAGATGCCTATAACGATGTTCAAGAAATGCCCAATTGCGATGTCATTGTAGTGGCATTAAAAGCAACGCAAAATCATGAATTAGTAGAGCTATTGCCACCCTTAATAAACAAAAATACCGTAGTGTTGCTCTTACAAAACGGTATAAACGTCGAACCAGAAATTGCCAAAATTATAGGAAATAATACCCTAATCAGTGGGTTGTGTATTATCTGTTCTAATAAAGTAGGGCAAGGCCAGATTCACCACATCGACTATGGTAGTATTATCCTAGGGCAATATGCTGCTAACTATCAAGCGGCTGGCATTACAGAACAAATGAAGGAAATTGCTAGGGATTTTGACACTGCAGGAATTCCTATTGAGTTGAACGAAGATTTGCTGTTAGCTAGGTGGAAAAAGTTAGTGTGGAATATTCATTCTAATAGTCTTTCCGTGATTTTAAATGCCAGAACCGATGAAATCATGGCCAATGCCGATACGCGGCATTTAGCAGAACAAATAATGGGGGAAGTGCTAGCAGGGGCAAAGAGTTGCGGGCGGATACTAGGCGATCGCTTTATCCAAAAAATGCTCGACGATACCGAAAAAATGAAACCTTATTTAACCAGTATGAAACTGGATTATGATGGCAAAAGACCCTTGGAAGTTGAAGCAATTGTCGGCAATCCTTTGCGGATGGCAAAGAAAGCGGGAGTTGATTTGCCCATGATTTCTATGCTTTATCGACAGTTAAAGTTTTTAGATGTTAGGAATCGGCTAGAGTGCATCTCATAGTCAGTAAATGTAGGGTGGGCAGTGGATCAGACAGATTCCAAACCTTGCCATTGGATTGATAGGCACTGCCCACCATCGGATGAATCATAATGATTATACAGCTCAATTAAAGGAGTAAATGTAGGGTGGGCAGTGGATCAGACAGATTTCAAACCTTGCCATTGGATTGATAAGCACTGGCCACCATAGGATGAATCACTTAACCCAGATTTACTAATCAAAAAAAAGTAGAGACTGCATCAATAAAATCTCTACCAAATCTGATAGTATTGGCCACAAATTAAGGCAATAGGCAAAAGTAAAGAGGGTTTTAAGGTAATAATATCCCCCCTGATTAAGGTTCCCCCCTTCTTAAGGGGGGCTAGGGGGGATCTCTACTCCCTACTCCCTACTCCCTACTCCCTACTCCCTACTCCCTACTCCCTACTCCCTACACAGTTACCGAAGGTTTACTGCTGACATTTTCCACTAAATTGTCAGCAATCCCAGTCTCAGGAAATGCGCGCTTAATCACATAGGATTCTAACAGTGTGCGCAGCCAACTTGGACACCAGCGACGCTGACAGAACTCCAATAACTTTCTCTCGAAACTTCCCTCTTGAGTTGACCACTTGGCTGGGAGTTGACGATTCTCAATCACCCACTTCCAAATCGACCACATTGAAGGATCATCTTTAGCCAAATTCCACTTTTTGACTTGACGAGAGAACACATCTCGTACAGATTGTTCATTCCATTTAAATACATAAAATGGCACATCATCCTGGTCAAACCGAGTGATCTGTCGAGGATTGAGGAAAGTGATTCTAGAGTTTGGTTCCAAGAAAATTGTCTCCCCTAAATCCGTTGCCTGCATACATAAATCCGTATGACTCGCCAAGCTATCAAAGACTTCATCCAGTTCAATAGACTTGATCAGAGAATGACGAGCTAGGATACAATGAAACTCAATAGAATCTACTGGGGTACGATGTAAATCCTGCTCAACATCCCGTAATTTAGTAGCGTAGAGCAACTGCTTTTGCTCAAACCACTTTTTACCATGCTTTCTTTGGTGAAACTTGGTTTTAATCCCAGCAACATGTACCTCAATATCAGCGGACCCTGGTTGCCCTTGTAAAATTAGGGGAGCAACGATACCAGCTTGCTCTTGTTCAGCACACTCAACCAAACCTTTTAACCAACCAGGCTCTACAATCACATCATTGTCAATAAAAACAATGTAATCCGCATCCTTAACAAACGGTAGAGCTATGTTACGAGCAACATTCGATCTCAAATAGCGTCCGCGATGGATCAAAGTCATGAATTCGTGTTTATCTGCCTGCTGTTGCAGATACTCATGCACAGAGGATGGAGCGTTGCCGTCTACATAGATTAAGTCAAAAGGATAACAGGAATAATCAGCAATAATACTGTCCAGGGAAGGCTTTGTTAAACTAAACCGCTCCCTCTGAGTCACGATTAATGTTACCTTAGATAAACCCATAAGCTGATAGATTAACCACGTTATGATTTGGTTCAAGTCTATCAGTTACAAGCAAAAAAAGCCCACTACTTTAGTATTACTGAATCAAGCAATTCTGGATAATTATAGCCGTTCTTATACTAATTCTGACTCCCCATCTCCCCATCTCCCTATCTCCCTATCTCCCCATCTCCCCTACTCCCTACAACCTCTGACTCCCCATCTCCCCATCTCCCCATCTCCCCATCTCCCCACACCTCCCACACCTCCCTCTCTTTCCCGACTCCCGACTCCCGACTCCCGACTCCCTACTCCCGACTCCCTACTCCACTAGTAACTT
>NZ_JAAHIG010000690.1:0-1980 GCF_010692305.1 Moorena sp. SIO4G3
TGCATACTGGAGGCTATGATACCGATAGCATTCAACCCTACTGCTGGCAACATGACACCCCGAAACAGTAATTCTTCACTCATACCGGGCAACAGTCCTAGCCACATTAAATCTGGTATGATTAGGGGCTTGAGAATTAACTTTAGGTATACTTCTGCACTCTGGCGATAAGCTGGCCAAAGACGATACACTAAGCCACTGGCTCCAGTAATTGCCAACCCCATGGCTAGTCCTATAACTAGGGCATTGGGGGTAAATTTGATGGGCAGGAGAGTGAGCTTGCCTAGTTGCAGCCATAGCTTGGCAAAGATGAGTAAGACTACGGCAGTTATACCCATTGCCACTAGTACTTGGATGCGGGTTAGGGGTTCAAGTTCGGGATTATCGGGAATTTGTTTTGTCACAAAAATTTAAGCGACCCAGGGATGATAGGGATGGACTCAGAGCTTTAGGACTGATCCCAGCACGATGGCTAACCAGCAAGCCTAGAGCCTCTAAATATGAGTTTACTCGTATGGCTTTAATTCCCAAAGGTTCTGGAGGTACTTCCATGGTAGTTTGGTTTTCTTCAACGGCAATGATCTGGGTTTGCAGCTGGCTAAAGCTTAACATTGCACTACCACCACAGGCGGTCGCTGGTATCACAATCGCATCTACATCATCAGCCCAGATGTCTCCCGGTTTTGAGGAAATCGTTTGAGAATCTGGATTAGCAAGGGAGGAGGGAAAATTTTTTTGGTTGAGGACAAATTGGGGAGCGCGACTCAATCCTACTAAAACACAGGGTAAGAAGGTATAGCCCAATTCTTCTGCTGCTGAACGAGGTGACAAATTAGGATCGATGGGTAAAGGCATCAATGCTGGTGCATGAGCACAGGGAATTTGAAAGGTACGAACAATCAAGTGACTGATAATGGCTTCAGCACCAGCGAGGGGGTCTACCCCTCGACCATGACGGTAATCTTGCAATGCTTCACTATCAATGTCATCGGGAAAACGCACGACTACTGCGATCGCATCTGCTCCGGCTTGCTCAATCAGGACTTGGGCTGCTCGCAATAAACTATCGGGATTTCCAATTGTTCCCCAACTCGCTCCAGATGCTGCTGTGCGCAGTTCTACATTTAAGGGAGCATCTGTGACTACGTAGTCGGTTAGATTCAGTCCTAGGGTAGCTCTGGTGGCATCTGCTGCTTGTAGGTGTCTCAACCGTAGTTCCGGTTCAATCCCCTGATCCAGCAGTAATCCCACCCGGTTCTGATGTACAGGGCGTAATCCCCAGCATCCAGCGGCAAATTTGTCAAGTCCATAGCCCTCCACATAGAAGGCGTTGGGTAAGTTCCAGTACAACTGGGCACCATTGAGCACATTGGGATGGGTGATTAAGCGATCGCTAACTTGTGCGATCGCTCTAGCTACTGGCAAGGCATCCCCGGCATAGCCACCAATTGAGGCTCCTACACCAGTAGGAATGATTAAAACAACGGTATAAGGACGTTGATTCACTGACTATTGGGTGATTTAGTCACAATAGCTTCTACCGTAGCTTTCTCCTGCTCAGGGTCTACATGGGTAACTGCCCAGCGCAGGGGTTCTCCCCGTTCTTGTAGTTCTGCTTCAATAGCTTGGTGCAGTTCCTTAGGGGACTCTTGGAGGTCAATTTCTGCAGTAATGAAATGGGTTGTCATGGTTTTCTCCCTAGTTCTAAGTTAGGATAATCCGGCTATCCTAATCTATCTAACCATCTGAGATGCGGCAAGGGGACTCCCGTTATACCCGGCAAGGGTTAGCGGGAGGGGAATTGCCGCGCTTCTAGTAAACTACCTGATAGGGTATCCTTATTTTCAATATTGATATTCATAGCCGTCAGCCTTGTGAATAGTTTTCAAGTATTTGGGATGTACGTCAAATTTTTGAGTTGGTAGTTGAAGGGTAAAGCTAGGTCTAAAGCGAATTGCAATACGTCCGACATATTGACCA
>NZ_JAAHIG010000691.1:0-1980 GCF_010692305.1 Moorena sp. SIO4G3
GGAGATAGGGGGGATTAAAGCTAATAAAAAGTTATTTTTAACCTGAAAAAAAACCTCTCCCCAGCACCCCAGCTCCCTTTCACCCGTAGAAAAAGACAATTTATTCCTGAAAATGAAACAGCCCTGCCTTAACCAAGGGGGAATTAGATTCAGGAATTAGATTGAAAAGTCCCCCTTATTAAGGGGGATTTAGGGGGATCTGAATCAGGAATTAACAAAACTGACATGCTCCCGGTAAAATCTCATTCAGTCAAGTTATTGTTTAGTTCCTTCAATCATCACACCAACCGAGCCCAAATCATGAGTTTTCATGGAAAACCCTATAGATTCAAGCAACTCCTGGAAATAGCTGAAAGGATAAGCATTAGGACAATGGGAACCCCCTTCTAAAATCACTTGATTGCCATTGATACTTTCTACTTTTAAACCTGTTTTAGCATAAAAGCGTAAGCGCTCATCCATCACTTCTTGACCACATTTGAAAGTCGATATAAATATCTTTTCGTCTACTAGTTTTTCGAGATTTTAAAAAACAGGTTTATGAACGTCTTGATAAATATTGCCAATGGTATTCCATCCTAGTAGAGCATAGGTAAACGTTTCTTGAACCAGAGTTGTTAAATGTTCCGCTCTTCCGAGAATGAGTTTTACATTATCAAAATCAGCAGTTGATTCTTTAGCTATGTTTACCAATTGTTCGGCAAAATCAATTCCTGTGATATTGCTGACAAGGGGGGCAAGATGACGAAGATAACGTCCCTCACCACATCCTACCTCAAGAACACTATCCACCCCTTCAAAGGTTTTCTTAATAAATTCTTCTTCTAACTTTTGATACTCCCTGACTCCTTCTGTCTCATTTTGAGGATCGAGCAAAGTCAATCCGATCCCTTCGTAAAAGTCTTTGCTATCTTTCATTATTTCTTCAATCCTTTAAGAGCTTCACCTAGTTTAGCAGCATCAAGTAAATTATGGACAAACGTTTCTAGATCTGCTTTTTGCAGTTCAGCTTTAGCCAGCATTAACCGAATCATAACCAGACCTTGATAATGAGCATAGTTGACAAAAGCTGTGCCAGAATGAAATAATTGATTGCGTATGTCTAGATTCAGCTGGTCTAACCCATAGGACTTAAATCTGACTTTTAAACCCCTGTTGTGATTGTTGATATTTTCCCCACTTTGAGGAAAATATCATTCGGTAAAGTTATTTTTTTGTTCCTTCAATCATCACACCAACAAAGCCCAAATCATGAGTTTCCATAGAAAATCCTACTGATTCAAGCAACTCCTGGAAATAGCTAAAAGAGTAAGAATTAGCATGATGCAATCCCCCTTCTAAAATTACTTGATTGCCATCGATGCTTTCTACCTTAAAACCCGTTTTGGCATAATAGCGTAAGCGCTCATCCATGACGTCTTGGTTAGATTTAAACGTAGAGATAAATATCTTTTTATCTACTAATTTTGCCAGGTTATCCAAAATAGCTTGATGAAGCTGTTGGGGAATATTTCCAATGGTATTCCATGCCAGTAACCCGTAACTAAAAGTTTCTTGAACTAGGGTTGTTAACTGTTCTGCTCTTCCGTTTATAATGGTGACATTATTAAACGTAGACGTGGAGTCTTTAGCTAAGGCTACAAGGTATTGTGAAAAATCAATTCCTGTGATCTTTCCTACAATGGGGGCAAGCTTACGAATATAACGTCCCTCACCGCATCCTACATCCAGAACACTATCCACTCCTTCAAAGGTTTTCAGTATAAAGTCATCCTCTAACTCCATATACTCCCTGATTCCTTCAGTCTGATTTTGAGGATCCATAAACTTTAATCCCATCCCTTCGTAAAACTCTTTGCTATCTTTCATTATTTCTTCTATCCTTTAACACCTTCACATAGTTTACCAGCATCAAGGAAATTATGTAAAAAGCTTTCTAAATCAGCTTTTTGCAGTTCAGCGTTAGCCAGAATTAACCGA
>NZ_JAAHIG010000692.1:0-1965 GCF_010692305.1 Moorena sp. SIO4G3
GTCATGCCTCGTTGCAGCCCCTCCGGGCTGCAGTCCGCTCCGGACGAGGTGGCGACGATTCCGGGCACGATGGCGCCCAGCGCCTCGATGCCACCGAGACTTAAGAATTATCAAGCACGGTTGCTGATAATTCTTAAGTAGGAAACTAGCAATTTCAGTTCCAATACCTCCAAGCCCTCCACTTATTAAGTATATCCCACCTGTTATGAAGGGTAATTATTGCTTTGGTTCTTCAGCTATATTTACAGATTCGATTCCACAAACCAAGCGTTTTCCGTCTCTGTAGGCTACTTCTGTTTCTTTGGAAAAATTGCCCAGTTCTTGTTGAATGTATGCCTTATTGACTTCAACCTCTAGTACTGGCAGATCGATGTGGCGACAGTTCAACCATGTCATTTCTTGACCAATTGTTTTCAATAGGCCCAAAACTGTCCCTTTCTCATAGGCTATCTTATCACTCGGTACTATCGACTGACTGTAACTTGATACCCACAGTAATTGTACCGACTGCTCTTCACTCCGAAATTGTTCTAATGCTTTAGCTAAGAACAGCAAACGAAACAACCCTTGCTTTTGTGACTGCTCCAGCGCTTCTAGGTGTGAAACTTCACCTCTATATTGATCGTATTCCCACAGGCAGACAATCTGGCCAATCGTTTTGTTTTCTTGTGCCAATTGCTCTAAAAGCATCTGATAGTGTTCTGCTCGGTCGGGCACAAGAGAATAATGATTGTCACTGATTTTGGTAAAGTTTTCACCGACAGACACTTGGATAGAGGGCTGGTGATGTTTTTCTAATTCCTCAGATAAGACTGTTCCTAGCCCTAAAGTATCGCTAAATATTAGGGTTGTAGTTGTCTGGGAAGACAGATTAAAAACAGGGACTTTGGCTTGCCATACCTTTCGGTAAAACCAGCTTGGGATAGTATTGACATTCAATAGTAACAAATCTACCCGTTTGATAATGGTGTTAAATTCACCTGTTTCAAAACGCTGTTTTAGTTTAGAACGTTGAATTTTACCGATCGCTGTTTTGGGAATAACGTCTCGTTCTACAGGAATCAAATAATCAGGATTAATCCCAAAACGATCCACTACCAGTAAGCGAATTTCCTTTAACAAATCTGCTTCTCGATCGCTTGCGGTTTTGGCTGGGTTAAAAAATATGGCTAATTTGTCTGTATCGCTTTCGGCATCTCTGACAGCACAAGCTGCCGTATAAGAAACTTCTACACCTTCTATTTCTTCTATTGTGGCTTCAATTTCATGGCTATAGTAATTTAAACCGTTGATGATGATAATATCTTTTTGCCGTCCAGTTATTGTTAAACACCCCTGTCGCAGGAAGCCTATGTCTCCAGTATTAAACCAACCATCTTCTGTAAAAGCATCTTGGTTTGCCTCTGTATTTTGATAATAACCAGATGTGACAGACAGTCCTTTTACTTGTACTCGACCCGCCATTGTCTCTTTCACTATCTGGTTTTGATTATCTACTATTCTGATGGCGAACCCTGGTACTGGAGATCCTACTTCGACAAATTTCTGCTCGTCTGTGGTTGAAGATAGCAGAAATTTAGATGAAAACGTTACCGCACTTGAGGTTTCTGACATGCCCCATGCTGGATGCATAGCGCGATCAAGGAGCTGATATTGACCTAATACTTCTAAAAATCGCCTGACGGTTTTTGCAACAATTGCCTCTCCAGCATTGAGAATAAAGTGCATAGAGGACAAATCCCATCCTCGGTGATTTTCTTGTTGACTGCCCGTATTTTGTCGATTTTCTAGTTCTTGCACAATTAGCCCATAAGCAAAGTTTGGGGCCCAAGTAATTGGGTTCTTCAGTACCTAATATGCTAAACTAATACCTTAAGTCGTTAATACAATAAAAAACCTGTATAAAATTATAGCCCAAAATGTAGCTTTATTTAAATTATAAAGATGAGCTATTGTTCACTAGAA
>NZ_JAAHIG010000693.1:0-1900 GCF_010692305.1 Moorena sp. SIO4G3
GCTATGCTTTATAAACATATTTCTTTACAAAAAACTTGACAAAAATCACTTTATATGATTAGTGTGAGCAAAAAACTTGACGTCCCAGGTTCTCGCTCAGTTTGTATAGGGAAAGCCTTTTGCCAAAAAGGAGCGAAAAATCGTGATAGGCACGAGGGGATTTTGGGGGAATCATGTTAATTTAGTTGACATTGATCAGGAGATAATTTTGATGATCAGGGTACCCTCGGGTATGCGTGATAGGGGTAGATATCACGAAATTGATCCTCTCTTCATATTAGAATATGAAAGCAAATGTATAGGATAAAGTTGATGTCAGGGTGGGCTACAGCCGAATTAAAAAATGCTCAATTGGGAGATGTTCGACGAACCAAAAGATTAATCATCATCGTAGATAATCTATCTAAAAAATCGTCAGCAACTGTGCCAGAAGCCTGCGGGACTTGGGCAGCCACCAAAGCCACTTATGACTTTTGGGACTCTCCATATATAAAACCAGAACAGATTAGACAAGCTCACATCGATTCGACTCTAAAAAGAATTACAGAACAGGATTGGATCTTAGCTATTCAGGATACAACAGAATTGAATTATACTAATCATCCAGCTACTCAAGGAATGGGATATCTTGATAGTAAATATTCACGCGGTTTGAAAGTACACTCGACTATAGCAGTGACCACAGAAGGAATTCCCTTAGGACTGATAAACCAACAAGTATGGGCAAGAAACATATTAGAATTAGGAAAAGCGTCAACCCGTCATCAAAAACCAACTAATTCCAAGGAAAGTAATAAATGGTTATTGGGGTTAAGGGCAACAAAAGAGTTAATTACTTCTGGTCAAAAAGTCGTGACTATTGCCGATAGAGAAGCCGATTTTTATGATTTATTTGCTGCCTGTAGTAGTTTGGAGTCAGCTTTTTTGATTAGAGCTACTCAAAACAGATGTTTAATGGACTCTGATCAACACTTAAAAGAAGCCCTAGAAAAAGTTCAGCCTCAGGGAGAACTAATTGTAGAATTAAAACGCAATTTAAATCGGAAAGCTCGTCGTGCTAAATTAACTATTAGGTTTACCAGTTTAACTATTAAAGCGCCTCAAAATCGTCCATGGCCAAAACACTTAGCAGCCATCAACTTACAAGTCATTTTAGCGGTAGAAGAAGACCCACCATTGCCAGAAGAGCCAATTAGTTGGTTGTTACTGACGAATTTACCAATTAGTAATTGCTCCCAGGTAATTCGTTATGTTAAATGGTATAGTTATCGTTGGCTAATCGAACGTTATCACTATACTCTAAAAAGTGGTTGTGGTCTGGAAAAACTTCAATTAAGAACTGCTCGACGTTTAGAGATGGCTTTGGCAACTTACTCGATTGTGGCTTGGCGTTTACTTTGGCTTACGTATCAAGCTCGTTGTCATCCTAAAACGGATTGTTCTGTAGTTTTAGAACCTTATGAATGGCAAGCTCTTTACGCTACTATTCATGAAAAAAAATATCCCTTTACTCGTCCTCCTACTTTAGGAGAAGTTATTGGTTGGATTGCACAATTGGGAGGTTTCTTGGGGCGAAAATATGATGGCGCTCCTGGAGTTAAAACTCTTTGGCGTGGTTTAAGAAGATTAGATGATATTGCCCGTACTTGGCTATTTTGTCATAATTCTTTTTTTGATGAATCTTAGATCGTAAGAAGAGGCTACATAACCATAATAAAGACTATTAACCGATTGCAAAGCTGATCAGTCCCCCCTCGGCCTTTACTAATCGGTATGAATTGCTATATTCCTACTTGTTTAATTCAGCTTTGTCAAGTCAATAAATATCTATTTATTGACCATTCATAATTCCTAAAATTTGTCAAGTTTTTTGTAAAGAAATATGTTTATAAAGCATAGG
>NZ_JAAHIG010000694.1:0-1899 GCF_010692305.1 Moorena sp. SIO4G3
CCCCAACCAAGACCGCAGCCAACCGCTCTTCCGATCTATAACTAATTAACTTAGAAATAAACTCTCTTTTATTTGGATCATTAACTAGCTTATTAAGGAGTTTATAATTCAGGATTTTTTTGAAATCTTGAATTATAAATTTAGTAATTATAAATAAAAAGATTAATTGAAGTATAGTGATAAGAGAGACAGGCATCTCTCCCAGTTTGAAGAGGGGTTCTTTTAAGAATTTTGGAACTAATTGATCAAGAGGCATAAATAACTGCTTTTCAGCTATGAATCTATATTTATACCACTTAATCTTAGTATTATTTTAGGATTCAGATCTCAGAGTTGCTATTTACCACTTTTCCATCTGGCAACTCCTAGACCAGTTAAATTCCTTGCAAGACCCAGGATAAAGCGCTTTGAGCAACACAACTATTGTCTTGATGCAGTCGCTCATGGGGGAAACCCCCAAGACCGTAATGGTGCTTTTTCCGTTGGCGAATTAAATTCGCCACGGGTCGCACCTCTGCATCGCTTTTTTTTTAGTCAGGCACAAGTAACAAACCTGACAACAAACCTGACAACAAAGCCTAAAAAGCCCTTGCCACACTTACGCAACCACTAATCAGTAAGCAAATCAGTACTCAGTAATAGCTTCAAGTTAGCTTCAGAGATTACTACATACTATACCATGTTTGACAATGATGTGACGGTCTCTGTCAAATGTAATCATACCACGGTTATGGAGTTCTCCTAGAGTTTTAGTCACTGTGACCCGAGAGGTGCCGATGGCATTGGCTAAATTCTGATGGGTCATGCGCACACTCAAGCGAGTTCCCTCAGCAACTGGCTCCCCCATTTCCTGTTTCAACAAGAATAATAACTGCTGCAAGCGGTCTTCAACTCGGCGCAGTCCAGCGATCGCTAAAAGTGCTTCTGTCTGTTGTATCCTGTGACCTAGTTGATTGAATAGGGTGTGAGATAGATGAGGGGACGCTTCCAATTCAATCATCGAAAACCATTGAAGATGCACTTCGGATAAAGCTTGAGCCTGATAGGTATCTAGAGCAGCCAACCCAATCCGGAAAGAGGTATCCGGCAATGCCCAACCTAGTAGCACTTCCTCTCCATCAAGGTTTATTTTACTCAGTTGAACAATACCTTGACAGACTTGCCAGATCCCAGGTGCAACCAAAGGAATGATTTCCCCCTTTGAATACCAACGCAGCCGCTGTCGCTGTTTTTGTCCGTCTTGGGATATTCCGTGAAAGGCCTTTTGGGTTAGAGGCATTTTTTATAAGTTCTGTCGCTTCTAAAGCTCTATTAAACGCTCTTGATAATGGGTAGGCAAAATAGTTTTGGTTTACCGTTGACTGTTTACCGTCCAGGGTTGACTTTAACATTTACTTAGTAAACAGTCAACAGCCAGCATCCTAACTTGATTTCTGCCTACTTAGCTTATATTTCTTCTTAACTGACATCAAAAACCTATACCAGGCTTGTGCTGGTTGGTCGTAAAATGTGAAGATATCCCCATAAGCAACTGTGGCATCCTGATGGTGAAGCCAATGCTTTTCTGGAGTAGTAATGCACAAGAAGTTGCAAAGGCGCTCTAGGGTCTGGGGAGTTTTCCACTCCATCACAGAAACATGCCTCCAGATCACATGAAACTCACCCAACACCAGTCCCAAGATAGTTCCTAGAGGAGAAATTTGCCAGAACCAAGGCACAAACATCAAATAAGGAAAGGCACCTGCGAAACCATCAAGGATTACCAGGGGGTTCTTAGTTAATACAGCATAGTGAATAAAGCTACGATTCTTACTATGGTGTACTATGGCATGGAATTTACCAAAAATGTGCTCAGGGACATGGTAAACAAAAGTAGAAAGTAAATCCCCAAGTAGTAGC
>NZ_JAAHIG010000695.1:0-1893 GCF_010692305.1 Moorena sp. SIO4G3
TTGAACTCTCTACGCTTTGAAAAACGTAGATTCTAAGCGGATTTCACTTCGCGGGTTGAAACCACGCTCCGTGACGCTTGACGATATGATCTCGATAGAGAGTCCAGTCGGTATCGTTGTGGCAGGTTCAAAACTGCTCTACTGACCTCGACTAGGGGAAACCCTAGCTGTGTCACTACTTTTCTGAGAATATTGCAAGCTCCATTACAGTCGGCATTTATTAATTGCCCTTGACTAGACCGATAAAGACCGCGCTTTACTCTTTTGCCTGAGGCTCTCCACCCCTCGGGTTTTCCACCAAGTGTAGGTAGAAAGTCACGATCTAAGAAACTAGCTTTACTGGTATAGCTTTCTTCGGTCTCAACGAATTTGATCCCGTGTTCAATGCACAATTGCTCAATTCTATTTTTTAATTTAGCAGTAGGGACTTGCACAAACTGCTGGTTATTATTTTTGCCAATATTGATACTGTCTTTGTTGCGCTTGTTCCATCCAAACACTATTGTGCTAATTTGATTCCTTTGGCACCAATTAATTATGAATCTAGCGACCTTATTCACATTGTCGCGCATCTGCCTGTTGCGCTTTTCGGTCAAAGAGGCTAACCGATCATCCCAGTAGTCCTGAGATTTACCTTTTTTGATTGCAGCTACCCGCTTGTTGTACCACTGATTTTGTGATTTAACTTTCCTGCCATCTATGATAAATGATTTCCCAATGTTGGAAACGCAGGTTAGCCAATTATTAAGACCTGGATCGATGCCTAAAACATTACTCGTTGATGCCACTGGGTTAAGGCTCGGTCTCTCATACACAAATTCTAAATAAAAACAACCATTTCTAGGGACAAAACGATATTCTTTGATTGACTTAAAGTCGATGTTAGACGGCATCGGGAGTAGAAAGTGGTCAATCCCAAACCAAGCTTTAACCTGTTTCCCTAAAGTGAACTTAAGTTGACCTTTTACTAGCTTTACCCAGCGAGCAGGGTAACTAACTACAGCTAAACCTCCCTTTTTGCGATACTTTGGGACTCTAGGCTTATCGGCTAACTGCCCTTTATTGTACAGTTTATTGAGAGATTTGTAAGATTTAAAAGACTCAACAACTCCATGCAATGTTTGCTGAGCACACGCGGATCTCATGGCTTTGAAATGGACGTTATTTTTCATTATCTTGTCCAATTCTGCGTTATTAAGATATTTGCCAGCTTTGAACAGCATTTGACGGCAATAGTATAATCCGCAATTGGTTAGCTTATTAGCTTCTGAGCAGATGAATTCTATAACTGCTTGATTCTCAGACGTTGTAGTTATTAAGTGTTGCTGACATCCATACATTCTATTGTTACCTCCTTGTTTATATTGTATATTGAGTATACAGCAATTTTCAACAAAAATGGCTTATAAAAATCAAAAATTTTTCATGACAAAACCGCAATACTTAACATTACTAAATTATCATTTTTTCGGGTGCCCAAAAAGAAGAAAATCCGTACTAACAGGAAAGGTAAAAATGAGGTGGCAAGAGATTATTTTTGAGTTGTGCAAAGATAATAACTGGCAGCTGATCGCAAAGCGAGATAATGCCAGACCATGTCCACATGTTCTTAGAGGTCGATCCTACTTTTGCACCGTCGGTAATAATCATGCATAGTAAAAGGGCGAGCGTCTCATCATCTCAGAAGAGAGTTCCCTGAGTTACTAAAACTTCCAACCCTTTGGTCTCCCAGTTATTTTTGTTCAACCACTGGAAACGCGCTTCACAGAGACAGTAAAAAGGTATATAGAAAACCAGAGAGGCAAATAACACGAGAGCCGGGATAAATCCCGGTACGCTCCACGCCCACCCAATAAATTAGGTGGCTAACTCTCGCTAGTTATTTCTCTGTTT
>NZ_JAAHIG010000696.1:0-1885 GCF_010692305.1 Moorena sp. SIO4G3
TGGAACAGGCAAGATGCCTATTCTACAACAGTATTCAATTCATTCTATGATTAACCAACACCAAGATAACTAGCACCAACTATAGGATGAAACACTCTGCTTGATCAAGTTCCACTCTCGAATTAGCTGGATTTCGCTTGGTCTAATCTTACGACCTTTTAACTCAGGGTGACGGGCATAGAAGATTGCAGCTATTAATGCTGTAATTGTTTCCTGGTTATCATTCACGAAATAACTATAGTTGAGATCATCAGCATGGTTTTCCTGATCAGTATAACCATCACAGCTAGGTAATTTCCTCCAGACAATCCTGTTTTTCAAAGTTTCTTTAATAGCTAACCACTCTTGGTTGTACTGTGTTTGGTCAGACTTAAGACTATTGTTTGACATTTCTGGATTAACCTGCCAAAAATAAAAGTCAGTAAAATCCTTGACTACAAACTCGGGCACAGACGCAAAGGCGTGACCATGTAAAACAACTGATGCGGCAAGAATGGATAAGCCTAGAGATTTAAATTTGAGCATTGTCCGAAACCGTTACACTTCTTTGTTTAGTTTTTCCTATCAATAGGAAAATGATTTAGCGATAGCCAAGGGACTTATTTCAACCAATATAGAACTGAAGGATAAGTTTTACTTCCGTGATTTCCATGAAAATAGTGGTTGATTTTAAAAAAAATACTAATTAAATATTCCTGATTTTTGTTCTGCTTTTTTGTCATCTAGCCTAAGTCTGAAACCAATGGAATCCTTACTTAAAATAGTTTGATACAAGTCATAGGATTCCCAAAAAATACTAATGAACTTCAAATCATAAAATACTGCAATGCTCCTTGGCCTTGGCCTATTGGCCACGCTACGCGAATGGGCCACGCTACGCGAATGGAGCCGCTACGCGAACGCATTTTTTTCCTGCTGTTTTTAATCACTTAAAAACTGTTGCACTGACACACTACTTGCCATCTGGCCTAGGTCTGAAACAAATCTAAGCCTTACTTACAATAGTTTTAACTAACTCCATAGCAGCATCTGGACTTGTTGTCAGAAACCTCAGGGGGTGACATGAGCACTAAAAAGCTTATAGCGTTTCTAGGACTCATGAGGTACACATTATTTTTTCCTTCTTCCCTCTTACCTGCTCCCTGCTCCCTGCTCCCTGCTCCCTGCTCCCTGCTCCCTGCTCCCTGCTCCCGTCTTGATGCAGTCGCTCATGGGGGAAACCCCCAAGACCGCGCTGCATCGCTGCTCCCTAAAAACCAGAAATTTGTACCTCACAAGTCGTAGAATTGCTATAGGTATGCTATAACTAGCTCAAATAAAACCTTTAGTAACAACCATGTCATATCAAAAACATGTCATATCAAAAACCTAAAATAGTAATCATCGGGGCTGGTTTTGCCGGATTGATAGCGGTCAAAAATTTGGCCAGAGTCAATGCAGAGGTTTTATTGATAGATCGCAACAACTATCATACGTTTGTACCTTTACTCTATCAAGTAGCTACTGGTTTTATTCCCCCAGAATCAGTAGCCTATCCATTGCGAAAATTATTGCGACACGCTCCTAATACCAGTTTTTTTAAAGCAGAAGTTTTAGAAATAGACTTTACCGCTAAAATTGTTAAAACTGATCAAACAAATATTTATTATGACTATTTGGTAATAGCTACAGGGAGTCAAACTAAGTTTCTCGGTGTAGATGGCGCACCTAAATACACCTATCCCTTGCAAACTCTTGATGATGCAGTAGCCCTAAGGTATCGCATTTTGAGTAATTGTGAACAAGCTATTAGTTGTACTGACGAGGAAAGACGAAAACAACTACTTACTTTTACAATTGTCGGTGGCGGTGCGACAGGGGTAGAGTTGGCAGGAGCTTTAATTGA
>NZ_JAAHIG010000697.1:0-1880 GCF_010692305.1 Moorena sp. SIO4G3
TGGTCGGCATCTACACCTCGGGCACGGTCGCCACCGGATTCGCCAATTCGCTCGGCCAGCGCAACTGGTTCGAGTCGTCGACGCTCGGCCTTTATTCTATACTAATAGAGTCACTATCTTGAACCCATCATGATTGCTGATAAAAGCCCCAATTACATTTCCCAAGAAGACTATCTATCTCAAGAAGAAGAAAGTCCCATCAAACACGAGTATAGTGATGGAGAAATCTATGCCATGGCTGGAGCCAGTGATGCTCATGTTACTATTGCCGGTAACTTATTTGCACTGTTAAGAAATCATGTAAGAGGCACTGGTTGTCGGGTTTATATGGCAGATATGAAAGCGTATGTTGAATCAGCAAATAGTTATTACTATCCTGATGTTATGGTGACTTGCGATGCCAGAGATAGAGAATTGAAAAATTATAAAAAATATCCTTGTTTAATTGTCGAAGTCTTATCTCCCAAAACTGAAGCCTTTGACCGGGGTAACAAATTTTATGACTATCAAAAATTAGACACATTGGTCGAATATGTCCTAATTAGCCAAGACCATCAGCGCCTAGACTGCTTTCGCCGTAATGCCCAGGGAATTTGGACATTACAATTTTATGATCCAGGTAGTGAGATTGATTTAGAAAGTGTGGATTTTCGTACTAGTATTGAGGCTTTGTATGAAGATGTATAGGGTTTTTAAATTAGGTGAGGTAAATTTTTTTAGGGAACATGGAACAGGGAACACGGAACAGATAAGAGGCAAGAGGCAAGAGGCAAGAGGGTGAAAATTATTTGTACTTCATTAGAATAGAAACCGCTATAACTTTTACAAAATGATTAAATGCCCAAGAAAATTATAGAACTCAAATCAATGCTAAAACAAGCTAGTTTCTCTTATGGTTCAGTACAAAATTGATAATCGTAGGGTGGGCAGTGCCTAGTAATGCGATCGCTAGCTAATTTTTTCGTTGGTGGGCAGTGCCTAGTAATGCGATCGCTAGCTAATTTTTTCGTTGGTGGGCAGTGCCTAGTAATGCGATCACTAACTGTTATTATTGGTTTCAAGCACTGCCCACCCTACCTAACTATGACATTAAATAAAGACCAAATTATTAGGTAATATTTAACTGCTAATCTCACCAAAAAAAAAACGAATTTTTACACATAATTGAGTATAAAAGTTGCACAATAAAATATTTGTAAATAAATGTAAAAAAAATATTTTTTACTTGCATTTTTCCGATTATTTATGTATAGTATAAAAGGTGACGACTGAAACTAATAACCGCGCTGGATATGCCTCTTAACCATCCCCAGCGCGGCTTTCCTCCCAACCAAGTAGGAGCTACTTCCATAATGGCACCAAAAAATCACCATTATCTCTGTGGAATGGGCATCTGGTGGAATGGGCATCTTGCCCGTGACCATGATGGGCATCTGGTGGAATGGGCATCTTGCCCGTGGCCTTGATGGGCATCTGGTGGAATGGGCATCTTGCCCGTGGCCTTGATGGGCATCTGGTGGAATGGGCATCTTGCCCGTGACCATGATGGGCATCTGGTGGAATGGGCATCTTGCCCGTGACCATTATTTCCGGGCGGGCTGTCCCAACCAGGCGCGAAGAGGCGGAAAATCAGGGCAACCCTTGTGGTGGTGCGTTACGGGGCTACTGGCTACGACGTTGAATATGATGACAAGGCGCGCCCCTAACACCTCATAAGGGTAGGTTTTTTACAAAGACCTCAGGTGTGGGGTGTGGGGTGACCGGGTGTGGGGTGTGGGGGTACAGACAAGCGATGCAGCGCCGCTTTTTCGTTGTTTTCCTTTTCCTCTCCTTCTGGGTCGCCCGATGTTTGACCTTAATGTAAAAAACCTACCCCTGTG
>NZ_JAAHIG010000698.1:0-1878 GCF_010692305.1 Moorena sp. SIO4G3
ACCCATTTTGAAAGAGGTGCCACATGACAAGGAACCCTATTATGAGGAGCCGTATGATGGGAAACTATCACGTACGGTTTTGGAGACGAGTCAGACGCGGGGCAACCCCCTGGCTTAGTTTAATAGAGACTTGCACGTTGCGTAATCCGGTCTAACGACCTGGTCGCCTATGAAGATTTAAGGGTAAAGAACCTGGTTAAAAACCACTGTCTTGCCAAGTCTATTAATGATGCAGGTTGGTACCAGTTTCGGGAGTGGTTAGAATATTTTGGTCAAAAGTTTGGCCGGATAACTGTTGCAGTAAATCCCGCTTATACAAGCCAAAATTGTTCTAATTGTGGTGAAGTGGTCAAGAAATCGTTATCAACTCGAACCCATATCTGTAAATGTGGGTGCCAACTGGATCGAGACCACAACGCCGCCAGAAATATTTTAACTAGAGCCTTGGGTACGGTGGGGCACACCGGAACCTACCAAAACGCTTGGGGAGATCTGTCCTCTACTCTTCCTGGTTCCGACCTGGATGAGCAAGACGGGTCGTTGATCCAAGAATCCCCGCTCCTTTAGGACGGGGAGTGTCAATTGGCGGATCCAGGGCTGTTTATCACTTACAAACTTTTATACTTTCCTAAAAACTACAACCTTGCTCCGTTGCACACAGATCGCGAACTATTACGTCGAGTCTGGTATGGGTTACGCCGTGAAGGATTAAGTCCTAGGTATATTATCCCCTCCAACAAGCAGCACCTAAAACTCCTCAGCTCCATTGAATTCTTCCGCCACTTCAGCCTTGGGGCGCAGAAAATCCTGATCGAATATACCAAGCCTCTACTATTTGATGCTGGTGAAACTCTCAGTAGCAAAAATCTGCCCCAAGACGCTATGTTTATTGTAGTTAAAGGCTGCCTAGAAGTGGAGCAACAGGTGGTTATGACCTTGGGCAAGACTACAGTCAAAGCATTCAGTCATAGACCGAAAGCCCAACCCCCTACTCCATTAGATCAACAGGTGATTGAAAGGCTCGCTTATCAGCTAGCTCACTACATCGGTCCTACTGCTTTTTCTGTAGCCCATGAGGCGGCACAGCAGACATCGTCTCTGTACTGGCTATACCAACTCTTAGCAGCAGAGATTCAGGATCTTGAGCAACGCCAGGAATTCCTCAAGTACTCCCCTCAATTTCCTGTGGAACAGTTACAAGCAGGAGACTTCTTCGGTGAGATGACTCTTTTTTTAGGTAAACCCTTGCCAAAGGTTACCATCACTGCTGCCACGGAGACTGAAATTATGGTGATCACTCAGGAGTCTCTTACTGAAGCCTTACGGGACGATCACACACTCCTAGATCCGTTGAGCCAGCAAGTTGCTAAGCATCAGAGCAACTATCTCGCCGGAACAATGCAGATGTCTTCCTTAGAGGTGTTACCAGCAGATGCGATCGCAAAGCAAATTGGCCATCTGATTAGTGCTTAGTGGTCGGGAATCGGGAATCGGGAATCGGGAATCGGGAATCGGGAATCGGGAATCGGGAATCGGGAATCAGAGGGGAGTGTGGGAGGTGTGGGGAGGATGGGGAGATGGGGAGATGGGGAGATGGGGAGATGGGGAGATGGGGAGATGGGGAGATCTCACAGGGGTAGGTTTTGATTAAGGGTAATTATCCTGACATGATGATATCAGATGGATTTACCAAGCTGGCCAATCGGTTTGGTAGGCACTGCCTACCTTACACCCTACACCCTACACCCTACACCCTACACCCTACACCCTACACCCTACACCCTACACCCTACACCCTACTCCCTACTCCCTACTCCCTACTCCCTACTCCCTACTCCCTGGAAAATGCGATAGATTTGACGGCAAATTGGTATAATT
>NZ_JAAHIG010000699.1:0-1834 GCF_010692305.1 Moorena sp. SIO4G3
TTTTGCTATCTTTCATTATTTCTTCTATCCTTTAACACCTTCACATAGTTTACCAGCATCAAGGAAATTATGTAAAAAGCTTTCTAAATCAGCTTTTTGCAGTTCAGCGTTAGCCAGAATTAACCGAATCATAACCAGACCTTGATAATGAGCATAGTTGACAAAAGCTGTTCCAGAATGAAATAATCGGTTGCGTATGTCTAGATTCAGCTGGTCTAACCCAGTAGAGTCAAGCTGTTCATCTTTGGGGATATAACGGAAACAAATATTCAAAAATTGTGGTTCAGCGATTAATTCTAAATTATCGCAACTGCGGATATACTCGGTGGCGTAATTAGCTAGGTCAAATAAATGATTGACCAGCTGCTCATAACCTTTTTTGCCATAGTATTTCCAACACAGCCATAATTTTAGTGCATCTACTCTCCGACCACATTGTAACGACTTAGTCCCTAAATTATAGAAATTATTTTCATCATCATGGAATAGATAATCGGTACCTCCCCCAGAGCAAGCTTCTGACAATAGTCCTTTTTCTTTCACTAAAATAGCGGAACAAATTAAAGGAACTCCCATTAACTTATGACCATCCCAAGTAAACGAATCAACTAACTCACTTCCTGCTAACAAATGCTGGTGTTTTTCACTAAATAAAACCGGTCCACCCCAAGCCGCATCCACATGCAGCCACAAGCCATATTTCCTAGTAATTTCGGCAAGGGTCGGTAACGGATCAAAAGCGCCTAAAACAGTTGTACCGGCAGTTGCCCCCACAAAGAAGGGTGTTTTTTCTTCTGATAAGCTCTGTTGAATGGCAGCTTCTAGTGCTTCGGGAATCATTTTGCCATCCACATCAGACTTAACCTTGACTAAATTTTTGATGCCAATCCCCAACAAATTCGCAGCTTTTAAATAGGAATAATGAGCTTGATCGGAAACAAAAGCGACTAACTGATGATTCCCCAATCCCTGCAATTTAGCGTCCGGTAAAACGTGATGTCGTCCACAAAGCATTCCGATCAGATTAGCATTACTTCCTCCAGTTACCATCAACCCTTCACCTGGATTAAACCCCACTAAACTGGTCAATTTTTTAATCAATTCTATTTCCATCAGGGTGGCTACTGGGGCGACATCATAGGTGTGCATAGTAGTATTGGTGGCACTGGTCACCATGTCTGCTATAATTCCCGGAATACTAGACCCACTAAAAAGTAGATTAAAAAATTGAGTGCTACCGGTTCTAACGCTATAGTTCAGGTAAGATTCTACTATAGGAATTAACGCTTCTAACGCCACTCCCTCATCGGGTAAGGTTAAATCGAGTTTTTCCTTAAGATCATTAGCGGTTTGATAATTAACGACTTTGGTATCGGGTTCCAAGTTACAGTCTAAATAGTTGAGAATTATGGTAAAGGCTTTAGTGAGGGTTGTTTCTGTATGCTTCATAGGGAGTCGGGAGTCGGGAGTCGGGAGTAGGGAGTCGGGAGTCGGGTTTGGTAAAATTGACTCTATAATATTACCATAAAAAAACGCTATTATTGGATATAATATCGACAGCTGTACTAGTTTTTTTTATAATACAAATAAGCGGCAATTATATCAATAATAACCGGTTTTTTATATTAAATCAACCAGATAAAAATTTTAATTATTCTATCGGTAGTAAGGAAAGTATAGTTGAGGACATAGTATTTTGGTTTATATGATGTCAGGATAATTACCCTTAATAAAAATCCCCCCCATCTCCCCATCTCCCCATCTCCCCATCTCCCCATCTCCCCATCTCCCCATCTCCCCATCTCCCCATCTCCCCCTCTCCCCATCCCCCCAA
>NZ_JAAHIG010000007.1:0-123261 GCF_010692305.1 Moorena sp. SIO4G3
TCTCCCGGACTCTTCGGGGGATGGTATTTCACCATCAAGGTTATCAAGTTGTCTTGAGTTCTGAACTCAAGCAGCTAATCCCCTATTACCCTTGGTAGGGTATAGTTTCTAGCTAACGAATCGCACCAACTGAAGCTTGACAGGCATGAGAATTTAAGGCTTTAACAAAGGGATACTCAGACCTGAGCCACGTATTATGACGATACAAGTCTTTTTGTCCTATACCTTTATTGTCCATCCAGTAACGGATGCACTTGTTCCGAACAAACTGACCGGTGCGAATCGCCTCATCAATCGCAGCATATTGAGTTTTATTCCCTTTGACCTTAAATTCTAAGACTATCATTTTGACGTGGAACAACTCTACGTAATATTATAGCACGAAAAAAATAAAGCCGTCCTTCTAGGACGGGGCTTGAGGCCCAAATTTTTGGTCAACCACCGGATTCGACAGAGTGACTGAGATCTACTCCGTTTAAGGGGATATGAAAGCAATACCACAAAATTTACCCTTAAGATGTGCCTGTTGATACTAAATTTTAGGGCTAATCTTAAGCAGTAAGCAGTAAGCTATCAGTTATCAGCTATCAGCATTCAGCCGTGAATGCTGACCTTAAGGATTCTTCTAAGCCTGAGATATCGCCTGTTTGTGGCATTGCTGAACGCCACTTTGAGAGCTATAATTTACCAATTCATCAGTTCATCTATTACAGTGCGAATACGATAAGTGTTCCGGTCACAAGTATTGACACAAATAACATCTACCCTGACATAATCACCTTTGGGAGCACATACAAGATTAAAAATAACGTTATTTCCTCTTTTATAGCGCCATGCGTGAAATTCAGTTTTTTCGATTTCTCCTCCATTTACAAGAATATCCATTTTTTTTATAGCTATATTGTTACAGCTTGTCTCACTCCCACTACTAACGGCATGCCAACCTGTACTACCTCCCTCTCCGGTTATTGCATTAGCTAATCCTTGGTTTAGGGTCATACTTACAATAGTTGCAACAGATAAAATGCTTAATTTCTTTAACATCGTGATTCCTCCTTATCTCTTGTTAACTAATTTTAGAACATCTTATTTTTATTGATTATTCTTAATAATCAATAAAAATAAGATGTTTTTTGAAAACTTAAAATTACTTAATATTTATTGTGTATCAATTTAAGGCATTGCTGAATTAAAATAGATAATAGCGTTTTCAAACGAGTTGTAAAGTCATAGATTGTCGAAAAAGGCAAGAGACAAGAGGCAAAAGGCAAGAGGGAAAAGAGCTCCAGAGTTTTATAGCAAACTCAAAAAAGACCTTTTCAGTTTACATCTCAAATACAAATGCTATAAAACCGTAGGGGGTAAATCTCAATGCATGCTGTTTGCTCCGGTGGGTGGAATAGGCATCTTGCCCGTGGGTGGAACGGGCATCTTGCCCGTGGGTGGAACGGGGCGGGTTGTCTCAACCCTGGCTACGAGGCGGAACATGAATGCTCCCCTAACGCACCCTACTGGGCTAATCTTAAGGATTCATCTAAGCCTCACAGATAGCCTGTCTGAAGTACCTAATCGCTTCAACTTTGGAAGCCATCATCAGACACCGATACAATAAGTCAATATCCAAATCTGGCAAGACTTCACTCTGGGAAATTTTTTCGTAACCATCAGAGCGCAAGTGATACAAAGCAAATACACCATCCTCCCAAAACCAAACTTCGGGTACTCCTAATGCTTGGTAACGATTTAGCTTGCTCTGGTTACCACTGGTAAAGACAACTTCAATAGAGAGGTCTGCAATCACTCCTGAGGATCTACCAATTAGGTAAGATTGGTCTGCTTGTGCAGATGCTTCCCCTTCCTTCTCTTGGGTAAAGCTACCGGTTGGAGTGAACTCAATTTGTTTTTCAACAAAATAAGTACCCAGCAACAGTGCTATGACACCACTGAAGACTTCATGCTCTTGGGAAACTGCCAATATTTCTACCTCACCCCTGTAGTAGAACAGTCGAATTCCTGGGGAGTTGACGAACCCCGCTTGAATTGATTTGAAGTTATGCCAACTTACCCCGGAGTGGACTAGCCGTTGGTCTTTTTGTTTATCTACGACATAGGTCATGGCGATTATTCCTTGTTCACCATAGAAAGCCTAATCAATGAATTTGCGATCGCATAAGCGCGGAAGCTTCGCGTAGCGTCGGCGTTTCGGCAAAGCCGACGCTACGCGAACGCGCAGCGTGGCCAAAGGCCTCAGCCGCGCCAAAGGCGATTAGCCCGAAGGGCGTTGGCTAGCGAACGCAAATTCATGACTACCATCTTTGTAACCATTCAGCTGACAGCTGAGGGCTGACAGCTGACGTATCTTTCCTTACCAGATTAGCAAGATTGTCTCCTGTTCATCTATTATTGAACATTTGTCACCCTACCGAGACGAGTAAAGCGAATTTCAATCCTGCGCCTAGTTTGATCATCCTTTAAACTAATCGGAGCAATTTGTCCATTAGGTAAAATTAACTGAGCTGCAGAATAAGCCCGAAATTGCAGCCCCTTGAGCCGCCCTTCCTTAGCTTGAATCTCACGGAGTAACTGCACAACTGCCAAAGCTCGCATCAGTCCTAAATCAGCATTAGATCCTGGTCTAAGTTGACTGATAGAGGAATTTTTATTAACCACATTCCCAATAGTTTGGTCGATATTGCTACCACCAAGATTAGGTTGACCATCTGTGTGACCAATCAGTTCTACTACATTAATTTCATAGTCCTTGGCATTGCTTTCAATAGCAGGGACAATTTGCTGCCGAATATAGTCTTTCATGGCTGAGGGAATTTGCGCACTACCGGAATCAAATCGGTAATCCCCCTGATCTTTGATTACAATAATCGGAGGTGTATCTGGTGGTTTTGGTGCTGCAGCAATCTGTACCTGCAAAGACCTAACCTGCTGTTCTAGTGCCTTTTCGCGGACAGTTGAGCGCTTTGCCCTAGCTCTCCAAACCGCTACGCCACGCTCAAGTTGATCAACCCGAGCTGCCTTAGCTCGTAATTCGGCATTCTCCCTTGCCAATTGCACCACTTCATCTTCACTTCTGGTGAGATCATCAATGGTTGATTCTAAGGCAGTTTGTGCCAGCACAGACTTCAGGATAGACAGCAACAAAAATAAGATCAGGATCATGAAGGCATTAGACATTAAGTCTGTAAAAGCTGGCCAGAGATTTATCTCTTCATTCCAATCATTATTTCGTGAACGACGCATTTTATCAATTCTCTGTCAATCTTATAATTACTATTAATCATTTGCTGTAAGCATTCAGCTATCAGCATTAAGCTATCAGCTATCAGTTATCAGCTATCAGCATTAAGCTATCAGTTATCAGCTATCAGCATTCAGTTATCAGCTTATGGGCTAAGGGCATATGCTTATATGGGCAAATTCCCAGACTTTCTCGAACTATTAAATTCTCACGCTTAGAGGTTTATTTTAAGCTGAACGCGCACGCGTGAGCTTTTAGCTGACGGCTGACAGCTGACGGCTGACAGCTGAAGGCTGACAGCTAACGATTTGCCAGGTTTATCGTTCACTGCTCAAACGCCTGACTAGCTCTCCTACAGTCATATCTTGAGTTATGCGAGTTGAACCATCGATTTGATTGGACTCAGTCAGTTTTTGGCTAATCTTAGCAATTTCCTGATTGGTGTTATTGAGATGATTGACAACTTTTTCAAGATTGTGTCGCATAATTTCATAATTATGCTGGTCAGTATTAGCTTGCTGAGTAATACTTTGATCAAGGCGATCGCCTAAAGCCTGAATTCCCAGACTTACTCCTTCGGTATAGCTTTTCACATTTGACACTAACTTAGCCAATTCAGCCTGAACGTCACTCAAGCTATCGCTTCGAGAAGCAATCCGTTGTTCTAATTGATCAAGCCTAGCGATCGCTGACTGAAATCCCTGTGCTCCTTGCTGAAGTTGGGGGATAATCTTCCCTAGGGCTTGTTGACTGTGATGATGCTGTTTTACTACATCTAGAGAAGATTGTCTGAGGGCACTGATTTCTTCTGCCAATTTTACCAATTTAACCCCATGACGTTGAAGTTCAGCCATTGCTACTCCCATCCCTTGCACTGATTGAGATAACATACTGGCTGACTCAGAGAAACTGCTTTGGGTTCTAGTTAAATCTACTGTAGCCTTAGATAATTTTTGAGGAAACTGGCTATGCTCAAAGGTTTGAGCAACTTGGGTAAATTGAGCAGCAGCTAGTTGAAATTCTTCAGCACTTCTAGCGATAGTACTAGCAGCTTGGAAGAATCTATTGTAAGAATTTTCTGCTAGTTTAAGCACTTGAGTGTTAGCATCAGCAATTTCTTGAACTTTTTCTCGTAGTGAGGATTCCACTGCTTCTCGAACAGTCTGACCAAATCTCGCCAAAAAGCTTTCAAAGATATTGGACATCCCCTGAACTAATACATCCAGGCGTGTTTGCCCTGCTAAACTCGGCTGATAAATATTATCCAAGTAATCTTCTAAGTAACTAATTAGATTGTTTTTCGCTAGCCCTGTATTGAAGGCGACGTTAATTACCGTTAAGACAGCACTAAAAAAGATAGCGGTTAAGCTAGTGGTAAAAGCAATTCCCATCCCTTCTAGGGGTTGCTGTAATTGGTTAACTAAAGTATTGATATCGGTAGCATCAGACTGACTGATTGTTTGACTGAGTGCTAACAAATTGATGGTGATGCCGATAAAGGTACCTAGTAAGCCAAAGGATAACAGTAAGCTAGGCATAATCCGACCAATGTAATCAATTTGGTCACAAGATATGCCAACAACTTTTTCGTGGCTGTAGGCTTGGTCAATTAATGCGCCTGTATTGACCTGCTCTAAATGTCGGCTAGCATCTGAGAACCGTCTTTCTAGCTCCTCTACAATTCTGGGTTTCTTCCCACGAGGCTGTCCATGGATTAGTCTTCTTACTCGCTTCCCTAGGGATAAAAGATGGGTATGGAGAGCAAAACGTAGTAAAATTACGAATACTGATGGGATTACCACCAGTACTACAGTCAGGGCAATTAAGTAATCCGGTATTGGTAGCATAGCAGTAGCTGGGGAACTCTACAGGTGAGATGGTAGGTAGCGCAGCATCCTCAGGATGCTAACCCCTTTCTTTATAACCTAAGGATACCCATACTTATCTCAAAGCATTGATGTGTCACTACGAAATAATACGACGTTCTTGAGTGTTAACACTGAACACTCAAGGGTGCATCTCCTAACAGTTGTTTGAACCAGCAGTGGTGCGTTACGGGCAGCAACCTAACCAAGGGCTAGAGGCCAAATATCAAGGCTCCCCTAACACACCCTACGCAACTCAACACTCAAGACTCAACGCAAAGGTTCTATCTGCTCTTTTAACTGCTCAGTTTTATCCAATAAATCAGCTTGGGTCATAGTTTCTTGTTCCCCAGAGGCCAGCCATTTCAAATTCACGGTGTTGCTCTGAGCTTCAGCATCTCCGATCACTAAACAAGCCACCGCACCACTGCGGTCAGCTCGCTTAAACTGTTTACCAAAAGCACTTCCACTCAAGTCGAGTTCTACAGCCAACCCAGCTTTGCGCAGTTGCTGAGCCAGTTTCAACCCTTGAGCTTGAGCTACTTCACCTCTGGATACTAGATAAAAATCTAGCGCTAGGGTTGGTGAGGCTTGCAGTTGTTGCAGCAAAATCACCAAACGCTCTAAACCAATCGCCCAACCAACGGCTGGAGTTTTATTTCCCCCCAATTCATCGACTAATCCGTCATAGCGACCACCACCACAAACTGTTGCTTGAGCGCCTAAGTCATCAGAGATAATTTCAAAGGCAGTGTGGGTGTAGTAATCCAACCCCCGCACCAAGCGAGGATTGAGCTGGTAACTAATCCCTAAATCCTGCAACAACTGCTTGACCTGATCAAAATGACTTTGAGACTCTGAACTTAGGTAGTCTAAAATACTGGGAGCATCCTGAGCAATCTCTTGAGTACGTTTGTCTTTACTATCTAAAATCCTGAGGGGATTGCGAGTTAAACGGTCTTGAGAATCTTCGTCCAACTCATCTTTGTAAGGAGTGAGGTAATCTACCAGAGCCTGTCGGTACTGTTGACGGTCTTCGGTACTACCGACAGAATTCAGGTCAAGTTTCAGGTTAACTAGACCCAAGGTATTGAGGATATCCATTGCGATCGCAATTACTTCTGCATCTGCCCTGGCATCACGAGAACCAATCACCTCTACCCCCAATTGATGAAACTGTCGCTGTCGTCCAGCTTGGGGATTTTCATAGCGAAACATTGGACCGGTATACCAGAGGCGTTGTACCCCACCAGCAGCATAGAGGCTATTTTGAATATAAGCTCGCACTACTCCCGCTGTCCCTTCTGGACGTAGTGTCACCGAACGAGGAGGGGTTGCCCGGTCGTTGAAGGTATACATTTCCTTCCCTACCACATCGGTAGCTTCCCCAATTCCCCGTTCAAACAGTTCAGTACGCTCAAAAATGGGAGGACGAATTTCTCGATAAGCCGCTCTATTGAGAATCTGTTGTGCGATCGCTTCTACTTCCTGCCAATATCCAACTTCGTCTGGCAGGATATCCCGTGTTCCTCGTAAAGCCTGGATTAAACCCATTAACGTTTTGCTTCCCCATCATGTGAGCTGCGGTTCACCATCGGAAGTGTCTTCTTCCCAGGCACCATAGCGATTTTGATAATAGGACAAAATTTGCTTGACCCGTTCTCTTTCTACTTTATCAGTAGTCTCGCCATACTCAATCCACAATCCACCAACCTGACTCTGATTGTAATCAAACTGCTGGGATGTTTGGGGGAGTAAATCAGCTTTTACTCCTGTCACTTGCCGTAAATGGGCAGCTACCTCTCGATAAACTGCCAAGGGTAAACCAGGACAACTAATTTGATAACGCAACAGTTTACACTCCTATATAATTTAAAACCATTGGGATGCTCCCAATGGCTGGAAATACCAATTATTTAGTGTTAGGGGAATGGCTGACGGCTGAAAGCTGATAGCTGTTGGCGTAGCCTGCGCGTAGCGCATATGCTTACCTAACACCTAATAGTTAACACTGTACCCTGAGGTTACCTCAAGAAGTTGATGTTGAGTTTTCTCCAACTCGTCTAGACACTTCAACACCGTTTTCTTCCAGAATCACCACTGGATCTAAACCTCTATACATTTCAATCCGCTTGACTAGAACTTGTCCACCTAATATAAACTGTCCAACTTGAACGCTACGACTAGGCTCATTAGGGACATCTAGGATAGCGTAATAGACACCCCTACCGTTATCAACTACCCCTGTGACACTGACATTATAGGCCAGTTCTGGTTCTGGTAGGATTGGCAGTTGCAGATCAAATTCAGGAGGGATAGGGGGGATACCATCCTTGACAACAGAGCTATTGTCTGGTGGTGAACCAGGTTTAGCAATGCTAGTCTCTGTAGATCGAGTGTTCTGGGGCCTTGGCAAAACATTCCCTCTTGATGAGCCAGGAGACTTTCTAGCGATTGAGGAGCTTGAAGGGCTGGTGGATCTGCTAGCTCTTGAGGGACTGGAGGGCCTGCTAGCTCTGGAAGGGCTGGAGGGTCTGCTAGCTCTTGAGGGGCTGGAGGGTCTGCTAGCTCTTGAGGGGCTGGAGGGTCTGCTAGCTCTTGAAGGGCTGGTTGGTGTTACCGCTACACTACCTCCTGTCCCAGGACGCGATCGCAAACCCGGTGTTCGTGGTGCAGGAGTCAGAGGCTGTACCCTTGTCGGGGAACTACTTGGTCTGCCAGGATTGGGCAAAATCTCCACCTCTGGTTGCACTGAAATTGCCGCAAACGGGTCAAGACGTCCCTTATCAATCCGATTTCTTATTTCATTGCTTGGCAAGGTTGTGATCAACGGTGGTATTGGTATTACCTTTTCCTGCTCTGGTGTTTCCGGTAATTTAGGAGCAAATTCAGCTACAGGAGGAGAAGGTTTGGTGCTATCCGGGGAAGCCACCGGAGTAGGTTTAGGGGTAGTCGGCTCCCCCTGTTCAGCCTTTCTACCCGGTTGACAGCCTCCTATAAGCAGAGCCAGCACACTCACCCATACGATGCATGATACTTTACCCATGACCACCTAAAAATAACGCTTTATCCGAGCATACCCTTGAACTTGAAGTTATCGATCTGTGGCACCAACTTCTTTGAAGATAGAATTTTTTTGGCAAACTTCCAAAACTGGAGACTCTCAGCAAAAAGCTGTGGGCATGCTATGGGCAATAACACCCAATCCAAGAAGCCCAAAGCGCGTTTCAGCGATGACTTAGCTATCAAGTCCAGTTACTTTGCCAGCTGTATATAATTTTCTATAATTTTAGCTGGCAGGCATTAGAAGCCCCACAGCTAATGCGTAGCATAGGTGTGGGGCTTCTTTTGCACAGGGTATTATAAAATTGCTATAATATATGTACTGAGAAACAAAGCCGTTCGCGAAGCGTGGCCAAAGGCCTTAAATGCTGGTTTGTCAGTCACCTACGTTCCTAAAAAATAGAAATTATTGTATTGTTCCGGCGCGGAGGGGCATCCCGGAGAGGAAACCTTAGAAGAGTGGAGCCTTAATCATAAAGTTTTAACCCTGTTATGCATAGCCGACTAACCATAAAGGCTCCACTCTTCTTGCGGTAACTTCTGACCGTGTCGTTAATAAAGCAAGCCTACGTATCCGTTCGCGCAGCGTCGGCGAAAGCCGATACCGTTGGGTGGAGTTGGCAAGAAGCCTACACGCTCACTCGTTCGCGAAGCGGCTCTGTAAGAGCAGAGTCAGTGTAGGAGTATGTCACATTATTATGCTTCACCAAATAATAGTGTTAAAATTAATCTTGTGTCGGTTTCATTAACTTTTGCAACGCTTCCAAGCCTTTTTTAACGCGGCGGGATACCGTTACTACACTGATGTCTAAGCGTTGTGCTACCTCTTTTTGGGTCAAGTCATGTAAAAAAACAAATTCCAGCACTTCACGAGTGCGCTTTTCCAAATGAGCTAGGGCTTGTTGAATGCGGATTTGGTCTTCCTGTGCCAGCTGAAAACTGCGATAGCGAGGATCTGGGACTAATTCACCCAAGCTGGTGTTTCTGTCCTCTGAATCTCCCACTGGTGTATCTAAGCTCAGAGGTTCCCGATTTTGATGAGCTAGGGTAATTTCTTGCCATTCTTCTAGGGAAATGTTTAATGCTGCTGCTATTTCTTCTTCTGTCGGTTGCCGATTTAACGTTGCTCGTAAATTTCGAGTAATTTCCACAGACTTTTGCCGTAGTGCTAGCCAGCGTCGAGGAATGCGAATTGAATAACCCCGATCTCGTAAATAGTGCTGAATTTCACCACGAATGTAGGGGATAGCGAAGGAACTAAATGCGATGCCCTTGGTGGAATCAAATCGTTCTATGGCACCAATTAAGCCAATACAGCCAACCTGAAGTAAGTCTTCGTAGCTTTCATGACACTGCTTGACCCAATGATGAGCTTCTCTCCTGACTAGTCCTAAATTGAGAGCCACTAGCTGATTGCGAAGTTCAGCGGTGGGAGATTGCTGGTACTTTTGTAATAATGTTAAGCTTTGATACTTAAGTTTATGGTTAAGGTTAGTCGCCATAACAAAATTTAAGGTGGTAGATTAAAAGTAGATCACAAGTAGATATCAATCGGCTATGATACCCCTAACTCATCCCAATTCTCCTGAATGGCTGCAACAAATTTTTTATCCCTTGTGCTAATGGTTCAGGTTGAATTGGTAATGGTTGTCGGATTACCGATTGATGTTTTCCCGGATCCAATCCCCGGACGATATTATGTTGCATCCCTTTTAGAGAAAGGGGCTCATTTTTATTGGCGTGGGTTTATGCTGCAGTTTTGTTTGATAACATAGGTAACGAGGGTTAATCGAGTTTATTAATCTCCAAAAGCACCGCCTTGGTCATAGTTTACTTACTTTAATTGTAGATTTACCATTAAGTTTCTTAAAACAGTAATTTCACCCTAATCCTGAATTATAAACGATGAAAGTTTATTAATAATACATACAGGATATCGAAAACGCCACATTTTTATCAAAAAAGGGGCATACGCCCCTTAGCAATTAACGTTTTTGCAAATTTCCCATTCTGGGAGTCAGTGGCTTATAAGACTCAAATCAACGTCAGCTATGCTTGTTTTGGTTGAACGCGAGCGTAAAATATCCCCTGAACTTTCACTTCTTCTGGCTCATCAGCACCTAAGTCAGTATCTGAGGGTTGTTCACTTATGAATGTACCAGCAATTTCGCCACTCTCGCTATCTACTTGAGCTATGCGCAGCTCAATGGTGCCTTCGCCCACATCTGCGCTCTTAACATTGGCAAACTCTTGGCTATCCGCTTGAGATGGCAGAGCAACCGAATTATCATAACCACTAGCCAGACCTCGACCTTTGGGATCTAGGAAAACAGCACCCCGATAAGAGGGGACGTAGAAATCGCCATCAAAATCGGTGGAAGCATTGATACTTTCCAAACCCGGCTCAGTTGTGGCAATCAATTTTTTAATGGTGAACAGGAATGGGACTTGCTCACCTCCAGGCAACTGAATAGTGATGGGTTGGAAATCTATACCATCCTTTTCCAAAAACTTCAGACTACCATCTTCTTGAAAAACTAAGTCTCCTCGCACTTGAACCAAGCTAGAGGTATAACGGGTCAATAATTTGCCGGGAAGATATTCTGCCTCTTTGCGCTTAGTTCCTTCTTCCTTGACAAAGAAGGTGGTTGGCTGTACGCACATATCGACAATCTCATAGGACTGGTCGGGGTCTAGAGGAATAGCACCCCGAGTCATTTCTGACAGCTGTGGACAGTTATTCGCTAAACCAGTGTTTCTAATCTGGTCATAGGTGAGTCCTTCGATACTTTCCAAGCTGGCTACATCTGGAGAACAGGACGCTGTAAAAACCCCCAGACATAACGCCAGGAAGGCACAAATCAAAGCACGATACTTCATAGTCAATCTCAATCGTCAATAATCAGATCTAAAAATGTATGTTAGGTTGGTTCTGGAATTGGGTTGCTGGTGCAATAGGAGTTAAACAGCTGCTGCCCTCTAGGCATTGACCAGTATTATCCGCAATTCACACCACACCCATGTTATAAGTCGGGCTACACACAAACTATCGGGAAGCTTGTTATTTGGTTGAACTACTGCCATTTGGGCATAGGGCATGCAAAAATGGCACCGATTCCGTGAGCCTCAGCTGTTCTTTAGAGCATTGTACACGGGAAGAGCCGCCTTTACTGCGACAGTTATTTGATGGAATGGATCGGGATAAAGATTTGGATTCAGAGCAATTACACCCTAAATTACTAGAGATTACCGCTGATATTCGTTCTTTGGCCAATAATTACGAAGGGGATAACATAGCACTGTTGGCTATACTCAGGGCTTTAGAGAAAGTCCATGGCGATATTCGAGACGAGTTATTTCAAGCCTCATTGCCGGATACTCGCCAGAAACTATATGATTTTCTAAAAGATATTGAAGAAAAGGGTGGTTGGCCTTACATTGAACGCATGAATCTAATCTCTGTACTGAATAAGCTGCCTGAGTCAGCCCGATCTAAGCAGGATATCAGCGACGACCACTAGGAAACTGTTGCCCAAGTCCTGGGATGATTGATAGAGATGCACGAACATAGCCACGAAGATAGTAAAGACGCCGGAACAAGAACAAGACATAACTATATAGATAGTGCTTAGATTTAGGAAAAACCTTAGTTGCTTAGCAACTTATTGGTGAAGCGTCAATAGACCAACCTCAATGGTGGGTCGAATACACCCACTGGACAAAATCCCGAAAGAGTGACTTAAGTTAAGTAACTACTATCAGTACTACTAGATGACGACAAAATGGCGAGACAAGCCAGATCAGGCTTTGGCGGGTCAGCAAGACACTAACTCTTTCCAATGCTAGGATTTTGCCGTCAGAGTATTAAAATTTAAGTAACTATATACTACTATGGCGATTGCCGCAGATTCAATTAAATTTGGGACAGACGGCTGGCGAGGTATCATTGCCGCCGATTTTACCTTCGAACGCTTGGCAATAGTTGCCCCTATTGCTGCTCAAGTTCTGGCAGATGCTTATGGGGAAACCACGGGTAGCCAAACGATTATCGTAGGGTATGATCGACGCTTCATGGCAGAAGACTTTGCCAAAAAAACCGCAGAGGTGGTTCAAGCTGCTGGTTTTGATGTCTTACTCTCTAACAGTTATGCTCCTACACCAGCCTTTAGTTGGGCAGCCAAGTCCCAAAATGCTTTAGGAGCTTTGGTAATTACTGCTAGTCATAATCCTGGCAATTACCTAGGCTTAAAAGTCAAAGGAGCGTTTGGTGGATCAGTTCCTCTAGAAATAACTAAACAGATTGAAGCCAAACTTTCTCAAGCACCAGCTACACCTAAGAAAGAGGGTAGTATCAAGACCTTTGACCCATGGTCAAGTTACTGTGATGCCTTAAGACAAAAGGTTGATATTGCCCTGATTCAACAGCTGATTAGTCAGGGGAAACTGACTGTATTTGCCCATGTTATGAATGGTGCAGCAGCAGGAGGCTTGAACAAGATTCTTGGGGTACCCATTATCGAAATTAAGGCCGAACGGGATCCATTATTTGGTGGCAAATCCCCAGAACCTTTACCCGGTTATCTGTCTGAGCTATTTGAAGCGCTCCAGAGTCACCACCGCGAACCGGGTGTTGAATTAGCGGTTGGGTTGGCATTTGATGGGGATAGCGATCGCATTGCAGCGGCTGATGGTCAGGGCAATTTCCTTAGCCCCCAAATCCTGATTCCCATCCTGATTGAACATCTAGCATCACGGCGTAACTTTAGTGGTGAAGTCGTCAAAACCCTTAGTGGTTCTGACCTAATTCCTAGAGTGGCAGCACTTTATAATTTGCCAGTTTATGAGACTGCCATCGGTTACAAGTATATTGCTGACCGGATGTTATCCACTCCTGCCTTGCTAGGGGGTGAGGAATCCGGAGGCATTGGCTATGGCAATCATATTCCTGAGCGAGATGCTTTATTATCAGCACTCTATATATTAGAAGCGATCGCTAAATCTGGAAAAGACTTAAGTGAACTCTACAAGAGTCTGCAAGAGCAAACTGGCTATGCTTCTGCCTATGACCGGATCGATTTACATCTATCGGGGATGGAAGTGCGATCGCGTATACAAGAACAATTACAAACTCAGCCTCTCCAAGAAATTAATGGTCAGGCAGTGGTGGATTGCCAAACCACAGATGGGTATAAATTCCGTTTAGCTAACGACAGCTGGTTGCTGATTCGTTTTAGTGGCACTGAACCCTTATTGCGACTCTACTGTGAAGCCGCTACCCTTGAACAAGTAACTCAAACCTTAAACTGGGCTAAAGATTGGGCCAGTAAGTTTTAGAGTTTAAATTTTGCATTAATGTTGGATTTTGGATTGGCTAGTTTTGGTTGGGTTATTGAAAATCTGGGCTTTGGTGAGTAAGATCGCAATCGGGCATTAAACGCTGCTTGAGCTGTATCGAACTGACTCTGATTGCCAGTTAACCTTTCATCAAACAATCTGACCTTGTTGCTTTGAGTAATCCAAAATCCCAACATCAAACCCCAAATTTGCTCCCAAAATTGCTGGTTGTAGCTACAGGCAATCCTGGTAAGCTGCGGGAGATGCAGACATACCTAGATTCTTTGGACTGGGAATTGCAGTTAAAGCCACCAGAGCTAGAGATTGAAGAAACTGGGGATACATTTGCTGCCAATGCTTGTCTGAAGGCATCAACGGTAGCCCAGGCAACTGGGCAATGGGCAATTGCTGATGATTCCGGTTTGCAAGTCGATGCCCTAGATGGTGCTCCAGGGATTTATTCTGCACGCTATGGCAAAACCGACCAAGAGCGAATTGAGCGGCTACTGGGGGAGCTAGGTTTGGAAGTGAATCGGCAAGCCCAGTTTGTTTGTGTAGTGGCGATTGCCCGTCCAGATGGTGCGATCGCTTACCAAGCTCAAGGGATTTGTCGGGGGGAAATTTTGCCAGCTCCTCGGGGAACTGGTGGCTTTGGCTACGACCCAGTTTTTTTTGTTCCAGAGCAGGGGTTGACCTTTGCTGAGATGGAGCCTGAGATCAAGCGATCCTGCTCTCATCGTGGCAAGGCTTTTGAATTACTAGTGCCTCAGTTGAAAAAGTTAGGTTGACTAGCGGTGGCTAAAACCCTCAACTCCCTATAAAAATCAACTGAGACACGCTAACTCGGTAAACCGTGCCTCAGCTGTGTTGGTATATAGGGTATTTAGACGGCTTCTAGATTTCTTTCCCCAGTACGAATTCTGACCACGTCATCGACAGGGCTAATGAAAATTTTACCGTCGCCAATTTCACCGGTGCGAGCGGCAGCGATCACTTTCTCTACGACCATATCAACTTGATCGTCTTCTACGACAATTTCTACTTTAAGTTTTTGTAGGAATTCAACCGTGTACTCTGAACCGCGATAACGTTCAGTCTGACCTTTCTGGCGTCCAAAGCCTCGGACTTCAGAAACTGTCATTCCCACAATGCCAGCGTTGACTAGGGCGATTTTGACTTCGTCCAGCTTAAATGGCCGGATGATGGCTTCTACTTTTTTCAAGCTCCTAACTCCTCAGTTATTCTGCTATTCATTTGTTATATGTTGACATCCTCACCGTCCTAGAAGAAAGGCGATTCCTAAACCTCACGATTTAGGTTTCTGCTTCAATGCAACAGCCTCCACCCTAACCGGGGTTTTATGGTCTTACGTTCGCTCCACAGACTATCCCCGCAAGTCCTGCGGTTCTCACGTGTCGAGTTTCAAGAAAAGTCTTGATGTAATGCGTGATTCGAGGGTTGGCCTTCCATTGCCCTGTCATCTTTTCCCGGTCTACCGATTTTGCTGCGCCGCCAGGTTACTGGACTTCGCTCGTATAGGCTGTCTGAATCCATCGTCTCGGGTGGGTCATTGACCATATTGATGGTAACATAAAGCCGTCCTATAAGGACGGGGTTTTTTTTTGATAAGCATGACACTTTATTTCACTGTGGATGTGAAAATTTTTATAAATGCTGATAGGTTGACACTCCCCGCTTTAAAAAGACGGGGATTCTTATATCTACGACCGGCCTTAAACCTCCGTGTCCAAATGGCAATATCTAAACCGAAATCCCGTCAAGACTAAGACTTTAGTTCAGTTCACGTGCATACCCAGCGGGCTAGTCTCCTTAAGCGTTCGGTTATTTTTTGAGAAGTGCCTTATGAAGTCCGTTTCTTCCCTGTTTCACCTGGTTCCGGCGTGCCGGAGACGAAACCTTATCAGAGGGTCGCCTTAATAAAAAAGTTTTAACCCTTTTATGCATAGCCTGTAACCCTTAAAGGCTCCACTCTTCTTACGGTAACTTCTAACCCCGCCGTACCGTTGTTTTCTCAAAATGTGTCTTGCTGGGTTCACACACCAATTGTTAGTTGATGATTGGGTTTTTAGCGATGCAGCGCGGTCTTGGGGGTTTCCCCCACTCGCTATTGCATCAAGAAAGGAGGACTTTCCCTACCCTCCGGGCATTACTACTTTCAGGTCAAACAATTGCGGGTCTCTCTCCCGGTTGTGCCTCGGTTTTTCAGCCTGTACCCTATACTCAGATTATACTATGGCGCTAAAGTTTTATCAACCTTTTGATAAAAGTTTTTTAGGCGACTAAACTCGCTAGTCACTTTCATCCCCGATAATCGCGATGCGGGGCTTTCAGTGTTGAGATTTCTAGTAACTCTCAAGTGTTGATCTCGATTGATCAACCGCGAAGACGACTCGCTTTTCTATACTTATCGATATATTAGCTGGACAGGTATTTGGTGACTCCCCACCAACTCATGCTCCCCTGCTTTTATGCCGCACGCATCCTTCCCGTATTTGCAGTTCATCTCCTTAACTATGCTTGAGCCTGTGGCAAAATTGAGGTAAGCCCATCTATTCACCATTCCCAGCATGACCGCAAGCACACCCACCCTGGCAACCAAATACGAACCGAAAACCACCGAAGCCAAGTGGCAACAATACTGGGAAGAAAACCAAGTCTTCAAAGCTGACCCCAATCACCAGGGTGAACCCTACTGCGTTGTTATCCCCCCACCTAACGTAACTGGGAAGTTGCACATGGGTCACGCCTTCGAGAGTACCCTGATCGACACCCTCGTCCGTTACCACCGGATGACAGGACGCAATACCCTGTGGCTACCAGGAACTGACCACGCTAGTATTGCTGTACAAACCATTCTCGATAGACAGTTAGAAGCTGAAGGCAAAACCCGCTATGACTTGGGACGGGAAAAGTTTCTTGAACGGGCTTGGGAGTGGAAGGAAGAATCAGGTGGCACCATCGTTAACCAGCTGAGGCGTTTGGGGGTCTCGGTAGATTGGTCGCGGGAACGGTTCACGATGGATGAAGGCTTATCGAAAGCAGTAATTGAAGCCTTTGTTCAACTCTATGATCAGGGACTGATTTATCGGGGCGAATATATGGTCAACTGGTGTCCAGCCTCGGAGTCCGCTGTTTCAGATTTGGAAGTGGAAAATAAGGAAGTTGATGGGCATTTGTGGCATTTTCGATATCCCCTGACTGATAGCAATGGTTTTGTGGAAGTAGCTACCACTAGACCAGAAACTATGTTGGGAGATACGGCGGTTGCAGTTAATCCTAATGATGAACGCTACCAGGATTTAATTGGTAAAACTGTAACCTTGCCAATTATGGGACGAAAAATTCCGATTATTGCTGATGAGTTGGTTGATCCAGGGTTTGGCACCGGTTGCGTCAAGGTAACTCCAGCCCATGACCCTAATGACTTTCAAATGGGTCAGCGTCATAGTCTGCCATTCATTAATATCATGAATAAGAATGGCACGTTAAATGAAAAGGCTGGCTCTTTCCAAGGACAAGACCGGTTTGAAGCCCGGAAAAATGTGGTGAAGCAGCTGGAAGCAGAAGAAGTGTTGGTTAAGGTAGAGGACTACAAACATACGGTACCCTATAGCGATCGCGGAAAGGTTCCTGTTGAACCCCTAATCTCAACGCAATGGTTTGTCAAAATTCGCCCCCTAGCTGACAGAGCCCTAGAGTCTCTTGACCAGCACCATTCACCGGTATTTATCCCGGAACGCTGGACGAAGGTCTACCGAGATTGGCTGGTGAAATTAAAAGACTGGTGTATATCCCGCCAACTCTGGTGGGGACACCAAATTCCTGCTTGGTATGTGGTGAGTGAAACCAATGGGACAATCACTAGCGAGACTCCGTTTATTGTGGCTCACCATGAAGCAGAGGCTAAGAAGAAAGCAATAGCAAAATTTGGAGAAAATGTCAAGCTAGAGCAAGACTCAGATGTGCTGGATACCTGGTTTTCTTCAGGATTGTGGCCTTTCTCGACTATGGGGTGGCCTGAGGAGACTAAGGATTTGAAGACTTACTATCCGACTACCACCCTGGTAACAGGTTTTGACATCATTTTCTTCTGGGTTGCCCGCATGACCATGATGGCAGGACATTTTACGGGTAAAATGCCGTTTAAGAGTGTTTACATCCACGGGCTAGTGCGGGATGAAAACAATAAGAAAATGTCTAAGTCGGCTAACAATGGTATTGACCCGTTAATCCTGATTGACAAGTATGGTACGGATGCCGTGCGCTATACCTTGGTTCGGGAAGTGGCAGGTGCCGGTCAAGATATCCGATTAGAGTATAACCGCAAGACGGATGAGTCAGCTTCTGTAGAAGCATCCCGCAATTTTGCCAATAAACTGTGGAATGCAGCCCGGTTTGTAATGCTAAACCTTGATGGTAAGACTCCTGAAGAATTGGGTCAACCAAAAGTAGAGGCATTGGAATTATGCGATCGCTGGATTCTTTCCCGTTTTCATCAAGTGGTGCGTCAAACTAGGGCTTATCTAGATGCTTATGCCTTGGGAGAAGCGGCTAAGGGACTTTATGAGTTCATCTGGGGTGATTTTTGTGATTGGTACATTGAACTGGTAAAATCCAGACTGCGTCAGGATGCCAATTCTCCGTCGCGGGTTGTGGCACAGCAAACTCTCGCTTACGTTTTAGAGGGTATCCTCAAGCTACTCCATCCCTTCATGCCCCATATCACTGAAGAAATCTGGCACACCTTGACCCAAAAATCTGGGCAGGTGTTGGCGCTACAACCTTATCCTATAGAGTACCTAGATGGTGAAACTGGGGAAAAAGAACTACAGACAACGGACAGCGAACTGCTAACCGTTAATAAATTAACGGATAATAAATCCGATTACCCTGATGCCCAATCACCGAGGTCAGAAACATCGTTGTCTAAGGACAAGGAAATCTCTAACCAAACTGTAGCTGTATTGTCTAAACTGCCAAAACTTTCTAAGACGTTGTTCGAGGACTACAAACAACCGATAATCGCAGCAGGGTTGGTTGTGGGAGGAATTATTGCCCTCAATATCCTCACAGCCTTCGTGGGTGCGCTCAATCGCATTTCCTTACTCTCAACTAGCTTAGAACTGATTGGTCTAGGATATGCCATTTGGTTTGTTTCCCGTTATGTGCTCAAGGCTGAGAATCGTCAAGAGTTATCGGAAAAAATTCAATCCATCAAAGCAGAAATTGTTGGTAAAGAAGACACTCAGCAATCCTCGGAATTGAAGAAAATTGAGTCCAACATGGGGATGATTGATGGGAATATCAAACAGGGAGAAGATATTAAAGATATAGAAGATATCAAAGATATAGAAGAGGTGCAGGTTAAAATAGACCATGAGGTTTCGTCAATAGGCAATACCCAATCTTCTATATCCCCAAGTTCTCTAATTGACTCAGAACTAGAGCAAAGGTTTGAGCTGCTGATCGGTACAATCCGTACTATCCGTAACCTCCGGGCTGAGGCAGAGATTAAACCAGGGGTGACCGCACCTGTTATTCTGCAAAGCAGCAACAGTGACGAATGTCAAATTTTGCAGGCGGGTCTTGCCTATATCAAAGACTTAGGTAAGGTCAATGAATTAACCATCACTCCAGCCTTGGAGAAAGAGGTAAAGAATACCATGGCCGGTGTAGTCGGCACTGTCCAGGTGCTCATTCCCCTAACTGGTGTGGTGGATGTGGATGCTCTACGGGCTAAGTTAGAGAAGAATTTACGTAAAGTAGAGGCGGAAGTCAAATCCTTGTCTGGGCGTCTGGGTAATAAGAACTTTGTGAGTAAAGCTCCAGAAGCAGTGGTTAAGGGTGCTCAAGAGGCATTAGCTGAGGCTAAAAAGCAAGAGTCTATTTTACGCGATCGCTTAAATAGACTTTAGAAAGATTTCAATCAAACTGGTAATGCTACACCTAGCTCAAGTTCAAGACAATGATGATTTTGGCGGGCTGCAATTGCAACTACTTGCCCGCCAAAACTCTGATCAATTCTGGGAAGTGATTGAGCCAAGACCTGTGGCGTTTACTAATTCCCAAGCTTTTAAAGAAGGTTGCTTAGTCTTAATCGATCTGGCTGAAACTCAACAGGTTATCACTATTCAATCTGCCACCGATTGGGTTTTAGATCTAGTCAAGAAGTATTTAATAGCTGAGGTTAAGTCTACCTTTTTAGAGGAAGAAATGAAACGGGCTGAACAATGGCGGCAAGAGCTAACCTTGAAAAGCCAAGGGTTAGATATCCGCGATTTAGAAGTAGAAGCACGTCGCGAAAAAATTGAAGCCTTAGCAGAAAACTTAAAATTGGAGAAGAAACAGCTGGAGCAAAAGGTAGCCCAATTGCAGGCTAAAATTGATGAAGCTGGTAATGAGTAAAGGGAATAGGGAATAGGGAATAGGGAATAGGGAATAGGGAAACAGAAATATGTATTAACCGTTACTTCGACTGTTATAACCAGGAAACTAAAAAAGTAATTTGTCAAGTAATTCGTAGTCATCCCCCATTATACCCGTGAGGGTTAACGGGGGATGACGATACTACCAATGAATTTGACTCAAAATATACCGCAAGCGGTCATAATCATCCTTAAGTAAGACACTCAAGGTTCGTCCGGCTTTAACTAACCAGTCACGGTCGGTCTGACGAAGACGATAAACTTCCCTAATCACAGCTGCGGTCAGGGGGTCTACTGGGGCACCATTCACTTCCAAAAGTGTTCGCAAAAAATCCAACTGTTCACTAAAGTGAATAACCTCTGATGGTTCACACTGGTAGACAGGTTGATGAATTTGCGGTGGACGGGGTGGAAGATACTGATAGACTCGACCGTGATGGTTGCTAAAACCATTAACACCCTCTTCCGAAGACATAAACCCAACGATGGCAGCACGGAACTCAGTTTTGAGCATGGCAAAAATCTGAGGCTGCTGCTCACGTAATTCTGCCAGTGACAATCCTAAAGCTGTTGCTCGATGAACCGAGTCAATCGGGCTAGTCGTAGCATAATAAACTACAGCAAAAATTTGATTACCTGACTCATCATCTACAGATTTTACCCAGCTGCCAAAGGGAGGCATGACCGGAAAGCTTAGATCTTCTGGCTCTAAACATTGAGCTAGAAATTCTGTAGTTGCTGTTTCAATCACCTCAGCAAGGTGATGTTCTGAGCGATTGCTGGGGCTGAACTGGGGTAAGGGAAGGCGCATGGTTTAGCGATTAGTGATTAGTCATTAATTATTAATGTCTTTTATCTATGCCTGTAAACTAACCCTTTTTACCAATTTTTGGTTTCACCTCTTCGATTTCCGACAGCTGAAACGTTACTAATTTATCCCAGTTACCTCCTTCAAACAGCACAGCTGCTTTACCATCACTAACGCGCTGTACTAGCCCCTCAAAGCGATAATAGGTATCGTCAACATTGATTACGCGAACTATAGAACCTGGAAAAATCATGAATGCCTCAAAACTTAGATTTCCTTTACTAGGATAGGAGCTATTGGACTTATTAGTCATCCAGTATCTTACAACCCATCACTTATTGAAACTTCAATCGCTGTCGATAATTGGCCACTGCTTGGGCCAACCCTAGGCCAAGAAAGTTGCTTAGTAGGGCTGAACGACCGTAACTGAGTAAAGGTAGAGGAATTCCTGTGATGGGAGCTAAGCCAATAGTCATCCCAATGTTGATCACGGTTTGAAACACAATCATTGAGAGCACGCCAATTGTTACCAGAGAGCCAAAGTTGTCTTTCGCATTCTGAGCAATGAGCACCAAGCGTAGGCACAACCACCACAAGGCTAATAAAATACACAAGCAACCTACAAAGCCTAGTTCTTCACCAATGGCTGAGAAAATAAAGTCAGTATGCTGTTCCGGGATAAAGTGGAGTTGAGTTTGAGTTCCCTGGTTTAGTCCCCTTCCCCAAAGTTGACCAGCACCGATCCCAATCCGAGACTGAATTAGGTGATATCCTCCGCCGAGGGGGTCTAGATCGGGGTTCAAAAAGAGCGTTAATCGGTCTTTTTGATAGTCCTTCAACAGATTCCAGAAGACTTTTCCTAACGGTCCGACAACTAGGTTAACCACCAGGGTACCCAAGGCTCCCAACCAGCGCCAAGGGAGACTGAGGAAGGCAATGAGTGTAATCACAGCAGACCAGGTATACCATGCAGGTAAAGATATACTGAACAAAATGGCTGAGACCAGAGGGGAAATCAACAGAACCAACCAGCCGGGATTGGCATTTGCCCAGTAAAGCATACTCAAGGTAATTGCCCCAAACACCAAGGATGTGCCGAGATCAGGCTGCCCAAACACTAATGCCCAAGGTACTATAGTTACTGCTAAAGCTGCTATTACTGCTGGAATGGTAGTAGCGGGGCGTTTGTGCAAGATGGCAGCTAGAGTAATAATCAACCCGATCTTGGCAAATTCTGAGGGTTGAACATTAAACCCTCCAATGGTAACCCAACGCTGAGCACCCTTAGCACTGGCACCGATAATCATTACAGCAATTAAGGACAGATTGGTGATGGCGTAAATTACCCAATGCCATTGGATCAGGGATTGATAGCGCGATCGCGAAATCAATA
Source organism: Moorena sp. SIO4G3 (assembly GCF_010692305.1). Lineage (NCBI taxonomy): Bacteria > Bacillati > Cyanobacteriota > Cyanophyceae > Coleofasciculales > Coleofasciculaceae > Moorena > Moorena sp. SIO4G3. Next base: position 22,163 of record NZ_JAAHIG010000007.1, read on the forward strand.
GAGCGATGAACAGTCCAATACCACCAATGAGCAAGTGGGAGACCCAATAGTTTCCACCATTGTCGATGGCTGCAGAGCGAATCATCACTGCCCCAAAGATGGTTAGCCCCACAGTCAGGAATAACAGTTGCCAGTCTAAGTCTTGCCAGGGGGCCCACAACAGCCGCCAACGAATACTATTTCTAATTCTAAATTTATTAATTTGTACCATCAGTTATGAGGTATGAGCTAGAGCAAAGGGAACAGGGAATAGGGAATAGGGAATAGGGAACAGGGAGTAGGGAGTAGGGAGTAGGGAGTAGGGAGCAGGGAAGAAAAATTATCACAATTTATTTAGGGTTAATACCTATTAGCTATGAGCTATTAGGTATTAACCCTCAGAAAATTGTTAATGGTGATTTTCCATGTTCTATGTTTGAGTTCTTATCAATTAGACAGGGCAGCAATGGAAACTTTGGCAGCAATCTGAGATGCGATCGCTACCAGTGCTTTAGCGGAGGCTGACTCTGGATTACCCACCGCGATGGGCAATCCTTGATCCCCTCCCTGGCGTAGGGAAATTTCTAGGGGAATACAACCGAGCAAGGGAATCCCTAGTTCTTTTGATGTTTTTTCACCTCCTCCAGAGCCAAACAGGTCATACTGACGGTCGGGCAAGTCTGGTGGGATAAAGTAACTCATATTTTCTACTATTCCCAACACCGGGACTCCCATTTGCTCGAACATTTTCAAGCCTCGGCGGGAGTCTAACAGAGCGACATTTTGGGGTGTTGTCACAATTACTGCTCCTGCCATCGGTACTGCTTGGGCTAAGGTTAGCTGAGCATCCCCAGTGCCTGGTGGCATATCCACAATCAGATAGTCCAATTCACCCCACTCTACCTGATAGAGGAACTGGCGAATAATCCCATTTAACATCGGTCCGCGCCAAATCACTGGCTGGTCTGGATCAATTAGAAATCCCATGGACACTAGCTTGACACCATGGTTGAAGGCTGGCTCGATCACATCCCCCTGTTTTCCTTTCTGAACCATCACTTTGGCATCAGCTAATCCCAGCATAGCTGGAGCATTTGGACCATAGATATCAGCGTCTAGGAGACCCACTTTTGCCCCCAACTGAGCCAAAGTAACGGCCACATTTACCGCAACAGTACTCTTACCGACTCCCCCCTTACCACTGGAAATGGCTAAAATATTTTTCACACCCTCAATACCAGTGCGGTCAGGCAAGGATTTTTGCTGAGGTGTTTCAGCGGTAACATCCACGACTACCTCTTCTACTCCCGATAGCTGTTTCACTGCCTTCTGGCAATCCTCTACAATAAATTCCCGCAAGGGACAGGCTGGGGTAGTCAACACTAAGGTAAAACTGACTGTACCGTTGTCAACCTTGACATTGCGGATCATATTTAACTCCACTAAACTCTTCTGGAGTTCGGGGTCTTGTACCGGTCGTAATACGTCTAAAACTGAATTTGTATCAAGCATGACAGATAGGCGGGCATAGCGTTTGTGTTAGCTAAGGCCACGAGGAATGGGGCTACGGTTCGATTGTAGAGCTTTTACGAGGCGCAGTGATTGCCAATCAGACTAAGAAAATAGACCATTGAGGCGATCGTTACCAACTGTCTCGAAATGTATCTGATTATTTTTGTATTTGACTTACAGCCTAACTCCTAAGGGGGGTTAGGGAGAATTCTTACTCCGTGAAAACTGAGAACTATGTACTTAATAAAATCGCAAACCCCTATAAAATATCATGTCTATCGACACTATAGGGTTAATTCTACTTATCAAGTACATTCAAGTTTATTATCCCTGTCTTGATGTAGTCGGTGATGGGTGAAGCCCCTTCATTTTAGCGCATCCGTCACTACTCCCTACTCTCTAAAACCCACCGGCTTAAGTACCTCATGGGATTGATACATACTATAGGTATTGCCCCCCAGTTGATAGTGAAGAGCAACTATCGCCGAGGCAGACGTAAAATTTTGTAAAACTACAACTATCCCTTGTGATAGCTAGATTACAGCACGAACGAAATCGCAAAAGCACTCAAAAAATTTGTCACTTTACCAAAGTATGTTATTCTACAAGAGGCCTAAATGCTAGGGAGAAATATGGGCTTAACGAGAGACCTCTTAAAGGAAGTTATCTGGTGGAGCTGTGCTACCAGTCGGGTCTCTGATCACGAGGATTCCGATTATCCTGACCAACCATCCCTAGCCAAGATTAAGCAGTTCGACTTTGGAAAACAATGTTGTCATGGGGTTTATCACCCGATGATGACTAAAATTCTTGCAACTCTTCCGCACTAGAGGTTTCTTTTAATAGGAGTTGGGCTGATATTTCCCTTGTCGCCCTCTCCCTTTCAGAGATGTCACAAGTTGTCAACAACAAGAGGTATTTATTTTGACGACAACCATTGCTGAACCCAAAAGTGCTAAGACAGTTAATAGTTTTGATGCGATTAAGGAAGCCCACAAGCTTTCTGGAAACCCTGAAGATATCAAGCAATACTACGATCAATGGTCAAGGGCCTATGACCAAGATGTGGAGAATGAAGACTATTGTGGCCCGGATTACATTGCTGCCTATTTGGATTTGTTACCCAAGCAGGATGGAAAGTTTTTGAATTTAAGCAATCCGGAAATCGAAATTTTAGATGCAGGCTGTGGGACAGGCCTTGTCGGTATGGCGTTACGTCGCAAAGGCTATCAAAATGTTGATGGGTTTGATTTGTCCCATGGCATGGTTGAAGAAGCTGAAAAAACCCAGGCTTATCGCAATTTAACCGGGGGATGCGATATGACTAAACCCATCAAAGCCTACCCGAATAATCGCTATGATGCTGCTATTAGTTGTGGCGTTTTCACTCTCGGTCATGTGCCTCCCACAGCCCTCGAAGAAATGATTCGCTTTACTAAGCCGGGGGGATTAGTTGTAGTGAGTACTCGTAAAAGTTATTACGACAGCACAGATTTTCAAGGGGTTTGCAATCAACTCGAAGCTGAAAACAAGGTCAAGCTTGTCAGCTCCATTATTGACGGCCCCTACCTTGCTGAAGAAGGTGCTCACTACTGGGCTTTTAGAGTTTGTTAAAGGCTTAATGGTGAACACAGCAGCATAGGTGGCGAAGCCCGTAGGTTGGGTTGAACAATGAAAGCCAATATGATCGCCTTAGCTGGTGTATTTGTTGAGTTTTTTTAGTTCAATCCAGCCTAAGGGGCTGATCAGCACTGGAAATGAATTCCGGTGTAAGCCCTTTGCTGTGACTAGAAGTCGGCGGTTTCTAAACTCCCGGAGTTTTTCTGATGACCCAGCTCATGAATGCGGCTCTTCTTACTGGCCACGGAGGAGCCGACAAATTAGTTTATACCCAAGTAGCTAAACCCTCGCCCCAAGCGGGAGAGGTTCTGATTCAAGTGGGAGCTTGTTCTGTTAATAACACGGACTTGAATACCCGCACCGGCTGGTATACCGCAGAACAGGAGTTTGAAGCGGTTCTGCAAGATACCGCCACAACAACTATTAATACTTCAACTGGTTGGGGACAAACCGCAATCCAATTTCCTCGGATTCAAGGGGCTGATATTGTTGGCAAAGTGGTTGAGGTCGGTGTCGATGTTGACCCCAAGCTGCTGGAGCAAAGGGTGATGGTGGATCCCTGGATTCGAGCTGAGTCTTCTGGAAGCGATCGCTACATTGGCAGCGAATTAGATGGCGGCTTTGCGGAATATGCAGTTATTCCCGCTTCCAACGTTTATCCAATCCACTCACCCCTATCTGACCTTGAACTCGCCTGCTTTCCCTGCTCCTATTCCACCGCCGAAAATATGGTGGTCAAAGGTCGCATTACTGCTACCGATACGGTACTGATTATGGGCGCTTCTGGAGGAGTAGGCAGTGCTTTGATTCAACTGTGCAAACTGCGGGGGGCGACGGTAATTGCGATCGCAAGCCACAGTAAGCAAGCCTTTGTCCAGAAACTTGGAGCAGATTTTGTTTATGATCGCAACAAAAATTTAAATGATTCTTTAGATCATCATCCCATTACGGCATATCTTGATACTGTTGGTGGAGTGTATTTTTCACAATTACTCAAGAAGCTGAAAGTGGGAGGAAGGTATGTGAGCTGTGGTGCCATTGCAGGGCCCCTCGTCCAACTTGACTTAAGGGAACTCATTTACAAAGATTTAGAAATGATTGGTGCTACTCGCATGGAAGCCAGAGTATTTCAAAATTTAGTCAATTAAATCAATCAAAATTGTTTGAAACCAGTAGTTTATAAAACTTTTCCCCTTTCTCAAATCCATGCAGCTCAAACGTTTTTCCAAAGCAAAAGCTTCTGTGGTAAAGTGGTGATTGATTTAAAGCAACTATAAACTGCGAATTGGATTACCTTTCAACACTGATAGCAATTAACAAATTCTGACACAAGTAGGAGATTATGACTAAGCAAAAAATTGCCTATATTGGTACAGGAGCCATGGGCAAACAGCATATCTACAAACTGCTGAAGGATGGGTATCAAGTCCAAGTTTATGATAAGTATCCAGAAGCAGCAAAAACAGTGATCGCAGCAGGAGCAGTTTGGAAAGATAGTCCCAAGGAAGTTGCTCAAGGTGCAGATCTGGTGATTACCAATTTACCCTTACCCCATCATGTATTAGAAAATATGTTAGGGGAAACTGGGGCAGTAGAAGGCATGAGACCTGGTGCAACTTGGATGGATTTCTCCACAACTGACTACCATAACACTCAACATATAGCAAAAGAAGCAGCTAAAAAAGGACTATTCAGTTTAGAATCTCCCGTGAGTAATCTCTCCCACATGGGTGTAGATTTCTGTAATGCCAGTTTCTATGTTAGTGGAGATCGGGAAGGCTACGATCTGAGTAAAGAAACCCTCGATGCGATTGGAAAAATTTCCTTCTTTGTCAGCAATACCATCGGAGAAGCTCAAACGGTAAAACTGTTAACTAACTTGCTGTTTTATACGGCAATGGTGACAGCCGGAGAGGTTTATATGATTTGTAAAGTATATGGTATTCCTCTACTTTGGATGTGGGATTATATTCGAGCGTCTCAAGGGAATAGTTTTGTCACTGAGCAAGTGAGTCCGTTTATTTTTGATGGTAGTTATGACTATTCTTGCTCTTTAGAAATCACGGTTAAAGATACAGATTTAACCGTAAAATTAGCCGATGAACTGAATGTTCCTTTACCTCTAGGGCGTATAGTTGAAGAGCGATATCGGGAAGCAGGGCAAAAATATGATGCCCATGATAACCATGTCAAGGTGACTAAATTAATCGAAGAAGACAATAATTTAGATTTGAGAGTTCCTGATTTTACTGCTTCCTCTCCCTATGGTTTAGATCGCAGTTATGTTCATTCTGAGGAACGAGTAACAGATAGTTTTGGTCGAATTAAACCTCTCCCCTATCAACTGGAATATACTGCCCCAGAACCTTTGAAAGACGAAAATTTGATGGATATTGCTCAATCTCTCACAGATTTCATGGCTTATATTAATTACTTAATCTTGGGAGAAGCGAATCAGTTAGGTAAAAATATGGGATTGACTGATGAGTTATTGGTTGATGTGATTCGCTGGAGCTGTGGCACTAGTTGGGTTTTTGATAATATTGATGCTTATCAACCTCACCCAGAGATTGTAGAGAAGATAAAATCATTGGATTTTGGCAGTAAAGTGAAACTTCCAGTTATCAAAAAATTCCTGGCCTATTTGAGTATCTAAGATAAATCGAACTAAATGGAGCAAAATTCATGACCTTTGAACATATACAATAAAAACTACTAGTACAACGACTAATACTATGAAATATACTGACATCATCTCACAAGCCAAGCATCAAACTCTGTTATCTAGAGGCGATCGCTTTGTTAAAATATCAGAGCGAGATGATCGAAGTGAAATTCCTGGTGATGTATGGCGGATTTTGCTCAAGAATACCTATTTGCAAACTTGGAAAGGGATTATTTTGAATAAAGGGTTTGCTGAGATTGCCACCTATCCCATGCTTCTGCATGAGTTACAGCCTAAAACTATTATTGAACTGGGCGCATTGAATGGAGGAAGTGCCCTTTGGCTATCAGATAACTTGGAAATTTTTGGCATTCAAGCAGAAATTTATTCGGTCGATATTGACCTCAGTTTGTTGGATGAAAAAGCTAAATCAAAGCCCAATATTCACTTTATCCAAGGGGATTGTAACCAGATAGAATCAGTATTACCCCCTAGTATCCTAGCCAGTTTACCCCATCCTTGGCTGTTGATTGATGATGTCCATATCAATACCATAGGAATTTGTGAGTACTTTCATCAGAATGGCTTACAAACCGGAGACTACTTTATTTTAGAAGACACCAATGCCGAGATTTGGAAATTTTGGAATGATGAAGGTTGGGAAGAAGAACAGGAAATGAGGGAAGCTGTAGAGAAATTAAACAATATGAAAAAATGGTTGCAGTGCCATGAAGACCAATACTTGGTCGATACTCACTACCAAGATTTATTTGGTTACAACGGCTCTAAAAACTGTAATTCAGTTTTGCAACGAGTTTGAAGAGTTGGCTAGCAACTTAAGCTGGGATCGCCAATGCTGTAAAGTTTCGCTCCTACAGGGGATTAATCTGCTCCCTCAGGTTAAGTTATTCTGTTTTATTTTGATACCGAATTTGTTGATTTTGTTTACAAAGGTAGATTAAATAATGGGGTATTTAGTCAATAAAATTACTCTATCCCAAGAAGATAAACAGTCTTTTTCAGAGAATGGATTTATCAAACTGAAACAACTGTTTACAAGTGAAGCTACCGATAAATTACGGAAGCTAACATCTAACTCCCATCAAATGAAAAATCCTCCTAGGGTTTACTCTGGAGAATTTTCAAAAATCGGTTATGACGTTGAAGAAACGGTAACACACGATATCTATTCTTCAACGAATTTTCAATATGTTATGAGACAATTAGCCCATAATGAACTAACTTTCATGCAAGGAATTGCATTTGAGATAAAAGCAAATCAGAAAGGATTCCCTTGGCATCATGACATTTACTCCTTTTGTTACATTAGGCCAGAGGATTTAGGATATACTCTCTGGATTCCCCTCGATCCGATTAATACAAAAGAGCAACACGGAGGCTTGGCCTATGTGTCTTGCCAAGTTTATTCTGCCCGTGAGTATTTTAATTTTATTTACAAATTAGTACAACAGGATAAATTTAAGGAATTATTGAAAACTGAAGACTTGAAGAATTATGATTTCCAGTTTGCTGATCAGATGGAAACTTTTCTTTTGGATAATAATAAATTAGAAGAGGACTTTGAAGTCGGTGATGCCCTTTTGCTAGACAAATGTATTTGGCACAAAAGCTATCCCTTAAAAGCGGGACCATTGCCATCGAGAATGGCATACGTGATGCGTTTCGTCGATTCTCAATCCCGCCACTCAAAAGTTTTCCTTGAGGGGACATACTCCCTCATAGAAGCTACTAGTAATGATGTTCAAAGTGACCTGGGCTATAAAATGGCTAACGTTCTTAAAGATGGTGAGATTATTCCCCATAACTTCGTTAGTTTAAAAAGAAGTTAAAAACAGTATGAAAATCTCACGAATTTCCGTCTATCAAGTCACCTTACCCCTAGAGCATCCTTATCGACTATCAGGAGGTAGGTTGTACTTTGATAAACTGGATTCCACCATAGTTGCTATCGATACAGATGAAGGAATCCGAGGTTGGGGAGAAGGATGTCCTTGGGGTTCCACTTATTTACCGGCTTTTGGGCGGGGCATCAGGGCTGGAATTGAAGAGTTAGCCCCTCAACTCCTGGGATTAGATCCCAGACGCACTGATTTAATCTATCGGACGATGGATATTGCTCTACCAGGTCATCCCTATATTAAATCTGCCCTAGATATGGCTTGTTGGGATATCTTGGGTAAAGCAACGGGATTGCCTCTGTGTGAACTATTTGGTGGTCGTTTAGACCAACCAGTGATCATTCAAGATCTGATTTCGACCGGTACCCCAGAAGAAATGATCAAATCGATCGCCAGAGGTCAACAAAAAGGCTACACCATCCATAGTTGTAAGATTGGAGCCGATGTTGCTCAAGATATTGAAACAATCAAAGCAGTAATGTCTTATTTACCTGCCAATGAAAGTGCAACTTTCGATGTTAATCGAGCCTGGCTAGCAGATGAAGCAATGCGGGTTATGAATGCTGTTACTGACTCTATTTGTTATTTTGAACAACCCTGTGAAACCTATGAAGAATGTCTTCAAGTCCGTCGCGTCACATCTCATCCGATTATCTTAGATGAATGTATTCAGCGCTATGGGGATATTGTCCGCGCTCAAGGTGACCAAGCTTGTGAAGCCATTGGGTTAAAAATTAATCGGTTTGGTGGTTTAACTAAAGCCAAGCGCATCCGAGATTTTTGTATGGAAACTGGGATTCGGATGAATATTGAAGAAACTGGGGGTAGTGTAATTGCAGATACGGGAGCCGTGCATCTTGCTCAAGCCACTCCACGAATGTTTTTGCGAGCTACTTGGTTATGTAATGATATGCTAACTATTGACACAGCTACAGGTGGTGCCCGCAATCAAGGGGGTAAGACTTTTGCGCCAGAAGCTCCAGGGCTTGGTGTAGAGCCAATACTTGATGTTTTGGGTGAAGCGATCGCGGTATATTAATGATTTGCATATAACCAAATATCAGACAGAATCATGAGTAAGATTTTAGCCCTGTGGACTACCTTTCGCACTAGATCTACTGCCTTTGAGTGCATGATGCGAGAACGAGGAGATTTTCTGGTTTTCCACGAACCCTATGGTCTTTCATTTTACAATAGCGAAGAACGGCGCAATACCAATCGTTATCCAGATGCTGAAATCAAAGCTGAGTATAACTATCAAGCCACAAGGGAAAGGTTGCGGGAAGAAGCAAAACAGCACAAGGTATTTATCAAAGATATGCCCTACTATATCAGCAATTTAATAGAACCTGAATTTGTGGCTGAGTTAGATAACACGTTTTTGATAAGAGATCCAGCTAAAATGCTTCCTTCATTGCACTACCTATGGCCAGATTTTACCCTAGAAGAAACTGGGCATGAACCTTTGTATCGTTACTTTATGATGGCTGGAGATATTAGTGGTAAAACACCCATCTTAATCGACTCTGATGATCTGCTCGAACAGCCAGATGCAACCATTAAAGCATATTGTGATGCAGTGGGGATCCCTTTTATTCCAGAAGCCTTAAGTTGGGAACCAAAATCTCGACCAGAAATTAACCAGTGGCAAGATGGGTTGTGGCATAGTTCTCTTAAGACTAGCAAGGGGTTAAGAGAAGGAAAGCAGAAAGAAAACAACTATGAAACGGTGGAGGATAACGATCGCTTAAAGCAAGCCTACAAATATTGCTTGCCTTATTACCAAAAACTTTACGAACATCGACTGCGGATTGAATAACGGATTTTGACGCTGAAACAAACGATATAGATTGATATTTACCAGGAATATAATCTATTGACGTTTACCATTTTCAATAGTAAATTTTCCGAACAAAAAGGAGAAGTAATGAGCCAAGGTGCTTTGTCTGATTTAAAAGTTATCGATTTGACTCAATATATAGCGGGTCCATATTGTACAAAGCTCTTAGCTGGGTTTGGTGCTGAGGTTATAAAAGTTGAATCACCTAGCAGTGGCGATCCCGTTCGACACATAGGCCCATTCGTAGGCAACAAACCAGGTATTGAGCGAAGTATTCCTTTTCATTGGCTCAACGGGGGGAAAAAAAGTGTAACTCTTGATTTCGAAACACCAAAGGGAATTGAAATCCTCAAACAACTGATTGCAGAGGCAGATGTTTTAGTCGAGAATTTTGCTCCCACTGTTATGCCTAAGCTAGGGTTAAGTTACGATGAGGTTAAAGAGATTAATCCTGCTATTGTCATGACCTCTATTTCTAATTTTGGTCAAAATGGGCCGTATCGGGATTATCAAACCAATGAAGCGATTCTATACGCCATGAGTGGCTGCATGGAGTCAACGGGTGATACAGATAAGCCACCGTTGGCCTCCGGACCAGCTGTTAGCCAGTACACGGCTGGTATGTATGCCTACTTGGGCACCCTGATGGCACTGTTTCAGCGTGGGGATGGAGGTGAAGGCCAACATCTTGATGTCTCCATCCAGGAAAGTGCTATTGAGAATGTCCAGATGAGAGTGACCACATATTTCCATACGGGCAAGGGCAAACCACGCAACAGCAATAACAGAGACTGGGCACCATGGCAGTGTTATCCTTGTCGCAATGGTTATGCTGCCGTCCTGGGAGGTCCCCATCGTCATTGGCGGAAGGGAGCTTCTTTATTTGAAGAGCCACGCCTTTTAGAAGACCAGTTTCTCCATGTCTTGGATCGTGCTAAGGCTCATGATCAGGTCGAGTCCCTGATTAAACCTTGGCTGATGGGTCACGACAAAGAGGAAATTTTTGAACTGGGTCTAGCTAGGGGATTTGCCTTTGGTTACTTGGCAACAATGGCAGAAGCCTTCGGGTTTAAACAGCACCAAGAGCGGGAGTTTTTCCTAGAAACTGAATCCCACCCAGAAGTAGGACGGTTAATATCCTGTCAAGCTCCCTTCCGTTTGTCGAACAGTTCGTGGTGTATGGGACGAGCACCATTGCTCGGAGAGCATAATCAAGCTGTCCTGGCTCAAGAGCTGCAATCTTCCTTATCTGACAGGAATCAGCCAAAAGAAAACAGTAATCATCTGCCAAACCAAAAGAAAAATCCACCTTTGTCGGGAATTCGAGTGCTAGAGATTTCCCGCGAATGGGCAGGCCCCCATGCTGGAAGAATCCTTGCTGATTTTGGTGCTGAAGTAATCCGGATTGATTATCCCCCTCGGATGGAAACCACACGGGGAAGTTCTACAAAGGATAAAGCCTATAATCGGCAGTTGGGTTTTCATCAACTGAATCGCAACAAAAAATGCCTTGCGGTGGATCTCAACGATCCAGTAGATCAGGAAATCCTGAAAGACCTGATCCGTCACACAGACATTGTCCTAGAAAATGCCAGACCGGGTGTACTCAAAAAATTAGGCTTTTCCTATGAAGAACTCAAGGGGATTAAACCGAACATCATTATTGTTTCCATGTCCGCCTATGGACAAACAGGTACTTATGCGCCTTATCCTGGTTACGGTGCTTCCATTGAACCTCTCAGCGGTATCAACTCCCTAACTGCCTATAGTCCATATACACAGGCAGATGCAAAGCGGATTAGAGAAACTGACATGATCAATGGTGTGATGGGTGCCTGTGCCGCTCTCACTGCCTTATCCAATCGCCAAAGAATCGGGGAGGGAGATTGGGTCGATCTCTCCCAGTTAGAAGGATTAATGCACGGGATTGGAGGGGAGCACTTCTTGGAATATGCAGTCAATGGGGAGACAACCTTACCCATCGGGAACCGTCACCCAGCCTACGCTCCCCACGGCTGTTATCGTTGCAGGGAGGAAGATCAATGGGTTGTGATTGCGATCGGCTCGGATGAGGAATGGAGGACTTTTTGTCAGACCATCGGACAGCCGGAATTGAGTCAAGACCTGCGGTTTGCCACAAGCGAAGATCGCCAACAAAATCACGACGCACTCGACACACTGATAGAAGCCTGGACACGCCAAAAAACACACTATGAAGTCATGCACTTGCTTCAAGATCGGGGGTTGATGGCAGGAGCAATCTTGAATATTCCTGAACTCTGTCAAGATCCTCATCTCTGGGAAAGAAACTATTTTCAGAAACCCAGTACGGGTTCGGATACATTTTTTCCCGGCTTTCCATTACAGATGTCCGCTACCAGCGCTGTTTTTGAACATATTGGTGCAGACTTAGGAGAACACAATCGTACAATCATCTGCGATCTACTGGGTCGCCCTGAAGAACAAGTCAAATCATGGCCGGAAGAGGAGCTGGGTACTGACTACGATCCATAGTAATATTTTGGATCAGTCAATAGGGGTGTATGAATAGATGAAACCATGGTTTATACCTACATTAGGCGCAATTTTGTGTTGGGGAGCTTGGGCATTTTTGCCTAAACTTTCGGCTCAGTATATTAGCGATAGAAGTGCCATTGTCTATCAGGGATTAGGAGGAGCAATTGTTGCAACGCTTATCTTTCTGCATCTCAGGGATGGCCTGGAAACCCATCCAGGCGGGATTATAGCTGTAATTGCAGGAATGCTCAATTTTTTGGGGGTGCTATTTTATATCAAGGCAGTTTCTAAAGGGTCAGTGGCGATCGTTTCTACCCTATCAGCCCTTTATCCCTTAGTGGTAATTGTCTTGGGGTTAGTTGTTTTGCACGAAACATTGACCCTAAAACAAATGATTGGTATTGGTTTTGCCCTAGTTGCGATCGCGCTAATTGCTACATGAATCAGGATAATTATAAATGAATACATTACCCGTAATATCCTTAACAAAATTAAAAGACCTCAATGGTTCAAAATCAGGCAACGAAGAACACAAACGCCTCTACAACATCTGCTTAGAGCATGGGTTTTTATATTTGAAAGATCATGGCATTTCTGCCGAGTTAGTTCAACAAACCATCGACAGCTCTCGTAACTTTTTCCAGTTGCCAAAGGACATTAAAGAAGACTACGGCCAAGACAAACAAACCGTTTATCCCAACACGTCTAGGGGCTACGTTCCCCTTTATGGCGAAACCCTCCATGAGGATGTTGGTCCTGATCCCAAGGAACTTTTTGACCTTGGCATTGAACATCCACCTTCAGACAAGCCTTTTACTGGCCCCACCTTGATTCCTGATGATACTGTAGCCCCTAGTTTTGCTGCATCCCACTATCAGCTTCAAGGGGAAATTATGACTAAAATTGTTCCCCACCTTCTCAGGGCACTGGCTGTTGCTTTGAACCTTGACCCGGATTGGTTTGACCCTTATTTTGATGATCCGATTCTAATTCATCGAACTATTTACTACCCCTCTGAAAGTGGTGTGGCAGGAAAACATACAGACAACGGCATTTTTACTGTGTTAATCCAAGAATATTTTCCCACCCCTTCCCTGCGGGTTTATACTAAAAATGCCTGGATTGATGCGGTCTGTTTAGAAGATGCTTTTGTGATTAATTTGGGGGATATGTTGCAACTTTGGACAAATGGTTTGTTTGTGAGTACTCCCCACGAAGTGATTCATACACTCTCCAGGAGTCGGATTTCGATTCCTTTCTTTGTTTATCCAGATGTAAACGCAACGTTTGAACCGATCGGAACCGATAAAAAGATAAATGCTACTGACATTATGCTGAAAAACTTTACTTCAATTTGGGTTGAAAAATCAGGGGCAGGTAGGGCTAAAGAATTAAAGTAATCAGGATTCTGTAGATAATAAGTTATGGGGATAATAGCTGACTTGTCGCCCCTTCAGCCTTGGTTGACTGGTTGACCATACCCCCTAAACCCCACCCGCGACACCAGGTCTTCTTTTTCCGCTTCTTGTACCCTGCTTGACCGAAACCACGTTTTGCGATCGCATTAATCTTTACCTCTACAATCCCATCTCAATCCTCAAATACCTATTTATCTCCTTAAAGGTGCTGCACTTGAGTCAATTTTGATATAACCAAGACACAAAATCCCCCTCACCTTCAAAATCCAACAACCTGAGCAGGTGACAACAGGGTCAAATTTCTATAGCGCTTGTCATAGTAATGAGGTCAACAGGATTTTTTCCCTCTTGCTTCTTGCCTATTCCCCATGCCCTCCTTCACCCTTTATCGGGAGATAGGGGGGATTAAAGCTAATAAAAAGTTATTTTTAACCTGAAAAAAAACCTCTCCCCAGCACCCCAGCTCCCTTTCACCCGTAGAAAAAGACAATTTATTCCTGAAAATGAAACAGCCCTGCCTTAAAAAAGGGGGGAGCCATACTCCCTCGTCCCCCTTTTTTAAGGGGGATAATGGGGGATCTCCGAGGCAAGAAGAAAAGCCCTAGGCGCTACAGGGGTAAGGATTCAGCTAACGGCTGACGGCTGATAGCTGATAGCTGATAGCTGATAGCTGATAGCTGATAGCTGATAGCTGATAGCTTACCTACAGGGTTACAACCCTCTTCCTAAGAGTTAGCTCAATTGGATATACTTGGGCTGTTCAAACATATGGACGGTGTCCACAAATCGAGCGGTCTTGGACTGACTGGAAATAACTAGGCTTTGAGTCCGTGCTCCACCTTGGAAGAACCGAACCCCTTCCATCAGGGTTCCTGGGGTGATGCCGCAAGCAGCAAACAGTACGGTTTCGCCAGAGGCTAGTTCCTCAGCATTGTAAACCTTATCGGGATCGGTAATGCCCATTTCGTTGAGCCGGGCAATGTTGCTTTCTTTGCTCTCCCCAATCAGACCAGTTTTCACGATGGCGGGATCATAGATCAGCTGACCTTGGAAGTGTCCCCCTAAGGCACGCATTGCTGCTGCTGAGATTACTCCTTCTGGCGCAGCACCGATGCCCATCAAGGCATGGATATTGGTACCAGCAAAGGCACAGGAGATGGCGGCTGAAACGTCACCGTCACTAATCAGTCGCACCCGAGCACCAGCTGCCCGGATTTCCTGGATCAAGTCCTTGTGACGGGAACGGTCCATCACAACCACCACTAGTTCTTCAATGGAGCGCTCTAGACAATCGGAGAGGATTTGCAGATTTGCGGTTGCGGACTTGTTGATATCCACATGATTCAATGCTTGGGGTGGTGCTGCCAGCTTCTTCATGTAGAAGTCAGGAGCTGCAAATAGACCACCCTTCTCGGAAATAGCTAGCACTGCCATGGAACCGTTTTGTCCATAGGCAACTAGGTTGGTGCCTTCACAGGGGTCAACCGCAATATCAATTTCGATCAGCTCACTTGGGTTACAGAAGTCGGCAGCATTCTCTTGGGTGCAAATCCCAACTTCTTCACCAATGTAGAGCATGGGAGCATCATCCCGCTCACCTTCTCCAATTACAATGCGACCCCGCATATAGATCTTGTTCATCCGCTCCCGCATGGCTTCTACAGCCACTTGGTCAGCAGTGTTTTTCTCCCCTTTACCCATCCATTTGGCGGATGCGATCGCAGCTTTCTCTACGACTTCTATAATTTCTAAACCTAGTGTATTTTCC
Source organism: Moorena sp. SIO4G3 (assembly GCF_010692305.1). Classification (NCBI taxonomy): domain Bacteria; kingdom Bacillati; phylum Cyanobacteriota; class Cyanophyceae; order Coleofasciculales; family Coleofasciculaceae; genus Moorena; species Moorena sp. SIO4G3. The sequence continues at coordinate 37,401 of NZ_JAAHIG010000007.1, forward strand.
AAAGCGCCCGTTCTCCCAAAAGCTTGATGAGCTTAATTTCTTAATTATTTGTTTACAGTCTTTAAGTCTATCAGAGCGTGGGATCTCGTAGAAGGGAACAGGGAATCGGGAATCGGGAATCGGGAATCGGGAATCGGGAATCGGGAATCGGGAATCGGGACTGAAATCCTTGTTTACTATAGGGTTTAGGTTTGTTGAGGCTGGGCAGGGGGCTGTGTGGAAACGGATGCGATCGCATCACCCTAGGGAATCGGGAATCGGGAATCGGGAATCGGGAATCGGGAACAGTGAGTGAAACCCTTTCCCCTGGTTAGTTTCAAATTCCCCCCTTATTAAGGTATTTCTTCCAATTCCCCCCTTATTAAGGGGGGTTAGGGGGGATCACCCACACTGCCTATTCCTTATTTGCCCCCTAAATCCCCCAATTCTGGGGGACTTTGATATCATTACTACCCAAAATTTTGGGGTTAGGGGGGATCACCCATCCTGCTTCTTAAACCAAGGACCCACCACCTGGATCAATCTAGTCACAGCTCCCACTAACACTGCGATCGCTAAAATCATTTCCGCTGGACTGTCCCCATCCTTGAGCCAGAGTGCAGGATTTTCCATTAGGGGCTGTGGTTGTTCGACTAATGCTATAGTGTCAACTCCTTGATTATCAACCACTTGCTCTTTGATGTCATTCATGGTAATGCTTCAATTTCCTAACTGAATCCATAGTGACCTGAGGGTAGTGTCCAAAAGCAACAGCTAAGTTTAGGGTAGCTACAACCACGGTATATCAAGGCTAAACTAGTTGAGGGTAGCTTCTTCAATTGAGGGAACACCTACCCTAACCCTCAACTTTTTTTCCTTCCCCATCCCCCAATAGAATGCCCAGACGTACTTTAGGTCCTACAGTCAAAAACAGAGCACTGCGTCTATTTGAAGCATTAGTTTCCTTTGCTCAAGACATCGGTAATCAGGGAAATAAAAATATTAAATTCTATTGGAAAAAGAAAACCTCAACTGATCTGAAACTAGTAATTGAAACTCAGACCAGATATTTAATGGGACTCACCAAGGATGATAACTATCCAGGTAGTCTCAGCAAGCTTCAAGTGGCGGAAGCCTTGCAGCGGATGGAAGACTTTTTAGGAATTTTAGAAGACAACCGTGCTCAGAAGAAGGGAAAAGACCAAAGGCATTTCACTCTGACACTCTACGCCCAAGACCTAGCTACAAATTTAGAACTATTTAATCAACAGTGGGACGATAAACGACCAGATAAATCCAAACAGCAAAAACCAGCAACTGCTACTCCTGCCAAAACCTGCCAATCCTTTCGCCCTAAGCCAGGGGTTCCTTTCCAAGCCCCACCCCTACCAGCTCACTTTATCCAGCGCCCAGAAGTAAGCCAATCCCTCAAGCAATCCTTACTGTCAGAGCAGACAGCCAAGACGGGAACTCTGGTGGTTAGCGCCATTTATGGTTTGGGGGGGATTGGTAAATCGACCTTGGCTGCTGCTATTGCCCATGACCGAGAGGTACAGACTCATTTTCCCGATGGTATTCTGTGGGCAACCTTGGGTCAGCAGCCAGATTTGCTGTCTTTTCTCAGTAGTTGGATCCAAGCACTGGGAGACCATGACTATAAACCCACTAATACTAAGGCTGCTTCTAGACATTTACAAACCTTGCTCTATGACAAGGCTACGCTGCTAGTCGTAGATGACGCTTGGAACCCAGACCATGTTGAACCCTTTCGGATTGGTGGTGCTAAGTGCCGCGTGTTAGTGACAACTCGTGAAGCTCGAATTGTCGGAGTGACTCGATATGATTTAGATGTGATGAATCCCTCACAAGCCTTAGCCTTACTGGAAGACTATGGGGGGTCTCAACTCAAGGGGTCAGACCGTAAACAAGCCGAAGCCCTAGCCACAACTGTGGGCTACTTACCCCTAGCCCTGGAGTTAGGGGCAGCACAAATAGTAGATGGTATTTCCTGGAAGGAGTTACTCTCTGACCTACAAACGGAAATTGCCCTGTTGGAAACCTTAGATTTACCAGGTGCCGAAGAGGTTGATGAAAAGCGACGCAAGCACTACAGCCTAGTGGCATCCTTTAATCTCAGTCTACGGCGACTACCATCGGAAAAATTTCAGCAGTTTGCCTGGTTGGGTGTCTTGCCAGAAGATGTCTCGATTACTCCGGCTTTAGGCACAACCTTGTGGGATGTTGGTGCGAGGGAGGCCAGAAAGACCTTACAGTATTTCAAGTCTAAGGCTCTACTGCTCTGTGGTAAATCCACTAATTGCACTCCCACCTATCAGCTCCATGACTTAGTCCATGACATGGCGCGTCGGTTGCTAACTGCTGAAGCAGCTACAGGGGGAGAGGGCAACTTACCGGGTTTGGGATTAACCTGGCCCCAAGCCCATGGTCAACTCCTAGAGCGCTATCGCCAAAAAACCGAAAACGGGTTATGGCACACCTTACCAGACGATGGCTATAGTCACAGTTATCTGACCTGGCATTTAGAAAAAGCGGGTTGGGTAGAGGAAGTACACCAACTGCTCCAGGAGGAAACAGAGGCTGGACGCAATGGTTGGTATGAAACTTGTGAACGTTTGGATAAACTGGGGAGCTTTGTCAAGGATGTGGCCAAGGCTTGGCAGTTAGCAGAAGAGGCTTTTTCCTATTCACCAACTCGTTCCATTAGTTTGCAGTGCCGTTATGCTTTGATGGTGTCTTCTATCAATAGTTTGCTAGGGCATATTCCAGGAGAATTGATGGCAGCCCTGGTAGAGAAAAAGATCTGGACTCCAGTTCAAGCTTTGGCTTATGTTAAACAAATACAAGATCCTCTTAGTCGAGCTAATGCCCTCAGAGAGCTAGCGCCAAAGTTACCGAAAACATTACTCTCAGAAGCCCTCAAAATCGCACAGGCCATTACCGATGAGTCGAACCGAGCCTATGCCATCAGAGAAATAGCACCATATTTGCCTGAAGTTATACTCCCAGAAGCCCTCAAAATCACACAGGCTATTACCGATGAATCAGACCGAGCCTATGCCCTGAGGGAAATAGCACCACAGTTACCGGAAAGCCTACTCCCACAAGCCCTAGAAGCCGCAAGAGCCATTACCAATGAATCGAGCCGAGCCATAGCTCTAAGTGAACTAGCACAACAGTTGCCGGAAATCTTATCAGAAGCCCTAGAAGCCGCACGAGCCATTACCGATGAGTCATACCGAGCCTATCCCCTCAGAAGACTAGCACAACAGTTGCCAGAAATCTTACCAGAAGCCCTCGAAGCGGCACAAGCACTTACTAAGGAGTCGAGCCGAGCCTATGCCCTGAGTAAACTAACACCACAGTTGCCAGAAATTTTACCAGAAGCCCTCGAAGCTGCACGAGCCATTACCGATGAATCAGACCGAGCCTATGCCCTCAGAGAACTAACACCACATTTGCCGGAAATCTTGCCAGAAGCCCTAGAAGCGGCACGAGTCATTACCAAGGAGTCGAGGCGAGCCTATGCCCTTGAAAAAATAGCACCACAGTTGTCGGAAAGTTTGCTCCCAAAAGCCCTAGAAGCGGCACGAGCCATTACCAATGATACAGACCGAGCCCATGCCCTCAGAGGACTAGCAGCACATTGGCCGGAAATTTTACCAGAAGCTCTAGAAGCGGCAGAAGTCATTACCAATCAGTCAAGCCGAGCCCATGCCCTGAGTAAACTAACACCACAGTTGCCTCAAATCTTACCAGAAGCCCTCGAAGCGACACGGGCACTTACCAATCAGTCAAGCCGAGCCCATGCCCTCAGAGAACTAGCACCACATTTACCGGAAAGCTTACTTCCAGAAGCCCTAGATATGACACGGGCCATTACCGATGAGTCAGACCGAGCCGATGCCCTGAGTGAACTAGCAAAACATTCGCCGGAAAGCCTACTCCCACAAGCCTTAGATGTGGCACGAGCCATTACCGATGATAGAGACAGAGTCTATGCCCTGAGTGAACTAGCACGACAGTTGCCTCAAATCCTACCAGAAGCCCTCGAAGTAGCACGGGCCATTACCGATGATAGGGACCGAGCCTATGCCCTGAGTTACCTAGCACCACAGTTGCCGGAAATTTTACCAGAAGCCCTCGAAGCTGCACGGGCTATTACTGATGAGTCGAACCGAGCCTATCCCCTGAGCAACCTAGCACCACAGTTGCCGGAAATTTTACCAGAAGCCCTAGATGCAGCACGAGCCATTACCAATGAGTCAGAGCGAGCCCATGCCTTGAGTGAACTAGCACCACAGTTGTCGGAAAGCTTGCTCCCAAAAGCCCTAGAAGCGGCACGAGCTATTACCGATGAGTCAAGCCGAGCCTATGCCCTGAGTGAACTAGCACCACAGTTGCCGGAAATCTTACCAGAAGCCCTCGAAGTGGTACAGGCTATTACCGATGAGTTTAACAAAGCCAATGCCCTGAGTGAACTAGCAAAACATTTGCCGGAAAGCCTGCTCCCACAAGCCCTAGAAGTAGCACGAGCCATTAGTGATGAATACAGCCGAGCTGATGCCCTGAGTAACCTAACACCACATTTGCCTCAAATCTTACCAGAAGCCCTCGAAGCGACACGGGCACTTACCAATCAGTCAAGCCGAGCCTATCCCCTAAGTACACTAGCACCACATTGCCCGCAAAGCCTACTTCCAGAAGTCCTAGAAATGGCACAGGCAATTCAGTCTGAGTATCACCGAGCCTATGCATTCAGTGGACTAATCGAAAATCCTAACTTTTCCCTCCAAGAGGACGTTTACCTTTGGCAAGAGTTTCTTCACACCTTGGCTTTTCGCGATCGCGAGTCCTTCTTAAGATACCTGGTTGATCTCAGTCCAACTATTATCTCGTTGGGAGGCAAGGAAGCTCTGGCTGCAATTGTTGAAGGGATTAAGGATGTGAGTCGCTGGTGGCCCTAGAGTGGAATGAAAAAGCTTTCCAAACAACTATTTTATCAATTATTATTATAGGGTTTTTGTAAACAGGATTACAACCATGGCTAGATAGTATTTTAAAACAAATAATCAAAGCAAATACTGATTTATAGTAACACAAAAAGTTATCTTATTTCTTTCCTTTTTCTTAATTTAAACTATCCTGTAAGTATGGTATATCTTGAACTAGGATTCAACAACATAGGATTAACCAACAATGCTCGATTTTCTCAATCCCATCCTAGGACGCAACCCAGAACAGATGAAAGCCAATGTGGAAATTTACACGTGGCAAGCCTGCCCCTTCTGTATCCGAGCGAAGCTATTGCTATGGTGGAAAGGGGTTGACTACACGGAGTATAAAATCGATGGGGACGACAATGCCAGAAACAAGATGGCGGAACGAGCCAACGGAGGCCGAACGGTACCCCAAATTTTTATCAATAACCAACACATTGGCGGTTGCGATGAGTTGTATGATTTAGACGGTAAGGGACAATTGGAGTCTTTGCTGACTCAGGCAGCGAGCTAATGGGAATCGGGAATCGGGAATCGGGAATCGGGAATCGGGAAGAGAGGGCGTTGCTGATTATGGGTATGATTTTGCCCCCCTAGGGAGTGTTTTCAAAGTTTTCCGCAAGATTATGATCCCCCCCAGCCCCCCTTAAAAAAAGGGGGGAGCCATACTCAAAGTCCCCCTTTTTTAAGGGGGATTTAGGGGGATCTCCAATGTTCCCTATTCCCTACCTTGACAGTTAACTTTTCAACTTCGTGCAAGATCGGAATCAAAAGGTTAAGGTTGATTGGTTAAGCTTTCAGGGTGAATAACAATAGTGAAACGTTTAGTTATTAGTGCCTTAGTCTTCGTGATCATGCTGGGAGTAGTAGCATTCCCTGCGGCTGCTACGGTCAAGCGCTATCAAATTAGTGAATCGCCTAATGTTGATCTGTCTTTAGATGGCCCTGCCTTTGACTTGGGTGGTGGTGGTCCTGATGTGGATGAAGCGATCCAGTGGATGATTAACCAAGTTAGGGATTGCAGCAAATGCGATCGCAAAGTTGATGTAGTAGTAATCCGGTCTTTTGGTGACGATGGCTACAATCAACCGATCTATGACATGAACGGGGTTAATTCTGTAGAAACCCTAGTGCTCGATAGCCGTGATGACGCGAATCGACCGGATGTGGTGGCTACGGTGGAAAACGCTGAGGTATTATTTTTTACCGGTGGTGACCAGTGCGACTACGTGGAGAATTTCCAGGGCACAGACCTTCATAATGCGATCGCTTATGTCCTTGATAAAGGTGGGGCTATTGGTGGAACCAGTGCTGGTGCCATGATTCAAGGTAGTTTTGTCTATGATGCTTGTCAAGGGTCTATCCGCTCCGATGAAGCCCTCAATGACCCCTATGACCATTACATTAGCTTGACCAATCACCTATTTAAATGGCGAGACCTACAATCAGTAATTGTCGATACCCACTTTAGCGAAAGAGAGCGCATGGGTCGCCTGATGGTATTCATTGCTCGCCAGCTCCAAGATACCGACGCAGAAGAAGTTTTAGGCATCGGGGTAGACGAAGCCACATCAGTAGTTGTAAACTACAACGGTTACGCTGAAGTGATCGGAGAAGGCGCAGCTTATTTTGTCCTAGGTGACCATCGACCAGAAGAATGTGAACCAGGAATTCCCCTAACCTTTTCCAATTATAAAATTTGGAAACTATCCGGAGGTGACACCTTTGACCTCAGATATTTACCAACTTCCGGCTACGAAATCGCTAGCGTAGAGGAGGGAGTAATTAGTTTTGGAGAATAGGGAATAGGGAGTAGGGAACAGGGAACAGGGAACAGGGAACAGGGAACAGGGAATAGGGAATAGGGAACAGTATCAAAGATATCCCAGTAGTTTTTGGTGTTATGATTAAGTAGTATTATTTTTCGTGATATATCTAGTTTACTAATCAAAAAATAAACTATAAAATAATTACAATAAATCCAATATTTATGGATTTAAATTAACAAGTTAAAATTTAAAATAGCAATAAACAATTAACCCTTAATCCTTCTCTCCCCATCTCCCCATCTCCCCATCTCCCCATCTCCCCATCTCCCCATCTCCCCATCTCCCCATCTCCACGCTTCCCTCTCTACTCCCTGCTCCCTACTCCCTGCTCCCTGCTCCCCAGAATGGAAGTACCTAACCCGATTGATAACTCCTATCTCATCCATCGCAAATGGATGAGTGTAGCCATAGAAATTGCCCAGAAAGCTGGTGAAGCGGGTGAAGTACCAGTGGGTGCGGTGATTGTAGACAGTGAAGGTAAGTTAATTGCTACAGGAGAGAATCGCCGAGAGCGGGACAAAGACCCCACTGCTCATGCCGAAATCCTGGCACTCCGTGCTGCTGGTAAAAAGTTGCAAAGTTGGCATCTGAATCACTGCACTCTCTACGTTACTTTGGAACCTTGTCCCATGTGTGCCGGAGCGATTATCCTAGCACGACTCGGTCTTCTGGTTTATGGTGTGGACGATCCTAAAACTGGCAGCATTCGCACCGTTGCTAATCTTCCTGATAGTGCTTGTTCTAATCATCGGTTGCCAGTAATAGGGGGAATTATGGAATCCGTTTGTCGGGAACAGTTGCAATCTTGGTTTAGCCAGCGACGCAAAAGACCGTAAGCATTCGCCGTTGCTCGTGGAATGGGCATCTTGTGTGGAACTGGCATCTTGCCAGTTTCCTGCTTATTATGGAATGATTTTGTGGGTGGAACTGGCATCTTGCCAGTTTCCTGCTTATTATGGAATGATTTTGTGGGTGGAACTGGCATCTTGCCAGTTTCCTGCTTATTATGGAATGATTTTGTGTGTGGAACTGGCATCTTGCCAGTTTCCTGCTTATTGTGGAACTGGCATCTTGCCAGTTTCATGCTTATTGTAGAACTGGCATCTTGCCAGTTTCCTGCTTATTTTCGAGCGGGCAGGATGCCCACTCTACTCATATCCATTCCAGGACTGACGCAACGCCATTAATAACCTTAGTATAGATAGCTAACAGATGAGGGCATGACACCACAAGAAGTGTCCCGTTAGTATCAGATATTGATCTTGAAACCACATACAGTAGAAGTGAAGGTTAAGGATTTAAGACAAACCCTTGATCCTTGATAGTTTAGCTCTACTTCCAGTAAGTAGGATTGACCAATGACAACAACGTTAAAACACACTTCTGATGATGGTAACGATCATGATAAGGCCATTAACGTCATGTCAGTAGATTCTGGTATTTGCCACTGGTTAACTAACATTATCTATCCTTTAGGACGGCGTGTTGTTATTCCGTTTCATTTTGGTCAACTTACCGTGACAGGGCAAGAGAACGTTCCTAAGACAGGTCCTGTGATTTTAGCTCCCACCCATCGCTCTCGTTGGGATGCGTTAATAGTTCCTTTCTCCGTTGGTAAACCCGTAACCGGACGTGACTTGCGGTATATGGTCTCAGCCGATGAAATGAATGGCATACAGGGCTGGTTTATCCGTCGTGTAGGAGGGTTTCCCGTAAATACTGGACGTGGAGGAATTAGCAGTATCCGTCAAACTGTGGAACTCCTGAGCAATGGCGAAGCACTGGTAATGTTTCCTGAAGGCAATATCTTCCGTAATGGTGAAGTAAACCCGTTAAAACCTGGTATGGCTCGTATTGCTTTGCAGGTAGAATCATCTCACCCTGGTATTGGTCTCAATATTGTACCGATTAGTCTTAATTATAGCCAGCCTATCCCTAAATGGGGTTGTGATGTCACAGTAACTGTTGGATCTCCGATTAGTGTAGCAGATTATAGTACTCAGTCAGTTAAAAAAGGAGCTGCACAGCTTACCCATGACCTGCATACAGCGATGACCAACTTAGACAAGAGTTATCCACAAAACTGTTCCAAAAAAAAGCTCCTGTAGAGTACAGGAGCTGTAAAAATCACTTAGCTATTAGTTAGCTATTACTTAGCCATTAATTAGTCTTTCTTAGTCTGATTTACCATTGAGTTATTCACTCAATAAAATCACCTAGTCAAGGTCAGGCATACTAAGTACTGCTTCAGTTTCACGCTCAATACCTTTCTCGAATCCAGCAGCGGCAGCCCGTGCACGACCAGCGTGCCAGAGGTGACCAACTAGGAAGAAGAAAGCCATCACAAAGTGGAAACTAGCCAACCAAGCACGAGGGTTGACATAGTTGAAGGAATTTGCCTCAGTAATAATACCACCTACAGAGTTGATGGAACCGTTAGGAGCATGGGTCATGTACTCAGCAGCACGACGTAGCTGCCAAGGCTGAATGTCATTTCTGAGCTTGTTAACATCCAGACCATTGGGACCCCGTAGAGGCTCCAACCACGGACCTTGGAAGTCCCAGAAGCGCATGGTTTCACCACCGAAGATGATTTCACCAGTAGGAGAGCGCATCAGGTATTTACCCAGACCAGTAGGCCCTTGGGAAGATGCGATGTTAGCACCTAGGCGTTGGTCACGGGCTAAGAATACGAAAGACTGAGCTTGAGACGCTTCAGCATTGGTAGGGCCATAGAACTCGCTAGGATAAGCGGTGTTGTTGAACCACACGTAGCAAGAGCAAATGAAGCCCATCATGGACAAGGCACCTAAGCTGTAGGAGAGGTAAGCTTCTCCAGACCAGACAAAGGCACGACGAGCCCAGCCGAAGGGTTTAGTCAGAATATGGAATACACCACCAAAGATGCAGATCAGACCAATCCAGATATGACCGCCAATGATGTCTTCCATGTTGTTGACACCAATAATCCAACCTTCACCACCGAAGGGAGCATCGACTAAGTAGCCGAAGATCACAGCGGGGTTTAGGGTTGGGTTAGTGATCAAACGAACAGCACCACCACCCGGTGCCCAAGAGTCATAAACACCGCCGACGAACATAGCCTTGATCACCAGCAAGAAGGCACCCAATCCTAACATGATCAGGTGGAACCCGATGATACTAGTCATCTTGTTCTTATCCTTCCAGTCGTAACCAAAGAAGTTAGAATAACTTTCTAAGGCTTCAGGACCACGAACGGCGTGATAAATACCGCCAAAGCCCAATACGGCAGAAGAAATCAGGTGTAGGACACCAATAACAAAGTAGGGGAAAGTGTCAACAATTTCGCCACCAGGACCAACACCCCAACCTAAAGTAGCCATGTGAGGGATTAGAATCAATCCCTGCTCGAACACAGGCTTTTCGGGAATGTAGTGAGCAACCTCAAATAGGGTCATTGCGCCAGCCCAGAAAACGATCAGGCCAGCATGGGAAACATGAGCTCCCAGCAACTTACCGGAGAGGTTGATCAGACGGGCATTACCAGACCACCAGGCGAAACCGGAAGATTCTTGGTCGCGATTGCCCGCAACCATAGTATTAGAGAGCGTTACCACGCGGTAGTACCTCCTCAGGGAACTCAAAGTTTTGGTGAGGTTGGTCTGCTGGAGCCATCCAAGCCCGCAGACCCTCATTTAGCAAAATGTTCTTAGTATAGAACGTCTCAAATTCTGGGTCTTCTGCTGCCCGGATTTCCTGAGACACGAAGTCATAGGCTCGCAGGTTCAATGCTAAACCTACAATTCCTACTGCACTCATCCACAAGCCAGTTACTGGTACAAACAACATGAAGAAGTGTAACCAGCGCTTGTTGGAGAAGGCAATCCCGAAGATTTGAGACCAGAACCGGTTAGCGGTGACCATGGAGTAGGTCTCTTCCGCTTGGGTGGGGTTGAACGCTCGGAAGGTGTTGGCTTTATCTCCATCCTGGAACAAGGTATTTTCTACCGTTGCCCCATGAATAGCACACAGCAGCGCCCCACCGAGTACCCCGGCTACTCCCATCATGTGGAAGGGATTCAGTGTCCAGTTGTGGAAGCCTTGCAGGAACAGGATGAAACGGAAGATACCTGCTACTCCGAAGCTAGGAGCAAAGAACCAGCTGGACTGTCCCAATGGGTACATCAGGAACACGCTGACAAATACTGCTATCGGCGCACTGAATGCGATCGCGTTGTAGGGTCTAATGCCTACTAGACGAGCAATTTCAAATTGCCGCAGCATGAACCCAATCAGACCAAACGCTCCGTGGAATGCTACGAAGCTCCACAACCCTCCTAGTTGGAACCAGCGGGTCAAGTCTCCTTGAGCTTCTGGACCCCACAACAGCAGCAGGGAATGTCCCAGACTGTTAGGAGGAGAGGATACTGCTACGGTCAGGAAGTTACAACCTTCTAGGTAAGAAGAGGCTAAGCCGTGGGTGTACCAAGAGGTAACAAAGGTGGTACCAGTTAGCCAGCCCCCTAACGCCATGTAGGCACAGGGGAACAACAGAATGCCGGACCAGCCGACGAATACAAAGCGATCGCGCTTGAGCCAGTCATCGAGGATATCAAACCATCCTCTGGTGCTGGGGGCGCGTCCTACTGCTACTGTCATAGATTCAAATCCTCATACATATAACGATTTGCAAGGATTCAAAATTGGGACGCTTTTACGTCTTTTTACCGACACTCCCACCCTTCTAGAGGTGGATTTCCCTTAGAGTTCAGTGAGGCAAGAGTCACTTCCCTCTTACAGGATTGTCTTTTAACGGGATGCCACAGGCTATCAGGTTAGGCTGTGGTCACTTAATGTTTCTTAAACTATCACACAGTTTAACGCTTGACTTGATTCTCCCATAAGGAGAGTTGGGTTACAAACGTTACATACAATAATAATAAATACCAAAAATTTTACAAAATTACACATACTCCTCAGATTTTTTTTATATTTGGTGTCAAAAGTTACATAATTTCCCTGTGTTGGTCAAAAATGTGATACTAGTTCTAGATGAGCTCGCTGCAGTATCCGTAAATCAACTGATCTACTCTCGAACTCAGCGCTATTGTCAAGTCAGATTTCTTAGAGGCAACCACATCTTCTCATGGCAGCATCCACCAACCAACTGGAAAACCTGGTACTTCGACAATCGGTTCTTGGCTCTCGCCGTTTGAGCAACTATTTAGTGGCAGGAGCTGTATCCATAGGAGGTATAGGCTTTTTCCTCGCAGGGCTTTCGAGTTATCTCAACATGGATCTACTCCCGATTGGAGATGCAACCAACCTAATTTTTATCCCTCAGGGAGTAGCAATGGGGTTCTATGGCGTTGCTGCGCTGTTGCTATCTCTCTACCTATGGCTAACCATTTATTGGGATATCGGTGGAGGGTACAATGAATTTAACCAAGAAACAGGTATGGTCAGAGTAGTGCGGTCTGGCTTTCCCGGTAAAAACCGTGAAGTCGAATTCAGTTGCCGTACAGAAGATGTCCAGTCGATTCGAGTAGACATCAAAGAGGGTCTAAATCCACGCCGAGTCCTCTACGTGCGCACTAAGGATCGCCGGGAAGTTCCTCTAACTCGTGTTGGTCAACCCATCTCCCTTTCGGAATTAGAAAATCAGGGAGCAGAGCTGGCTCGTTTCCTCGGAGTTCCCTTGGAAGGGTTGTAAAGTCTCAGGTGGCCCACTCCCTTATCAAGTTGCTTCCTGTTTAAATAAAGCTGTTTAAATAAAGCTGTTTAAATAAAGCTTATTAAAAAAATTAAGTAGTATAGGCTACAGAAACTTAAAAATTAAACAAATATAAACTATCTAGTTAAACTAAGCATGAGTATGAATATCCGGCGCTGGCTATCTGTGATGTTAGTAGTGTTAGGTCTGGTAATAGCAGGATGTAGCAGCCCAACGCCGAACTCAACGGAATCATCAACTCCCCAAAACAAATCTACTCCTGCTGAGACCACCAGCAATCCCCAATTCAGCAATTTACCCCGACTAGACAAAAAAGCTACTGTTGAGCTGAGGGTAAAAGGCTCACCGATTACTATTGAAGTGTATGGAAGCAATGCCCCGATTACAGCTGGCAATTTTGTGGATCTGGTTGACAAGGGTGTTTATGACGGACTAGTGTTTCACCGAGTGGTAAGGGAACCTCAACCATTTGTTGTCCAAGGTGGTGATCCCCAAGGAAAAAACCCAAAATTTCCAGTAGAGCTTCTGGGCACAGGGGGGTTCATCGATCCACAAACGAACGAAACTCGCTATATCCCATTAGAAATTAAGCCGAAGGGGGCAAAGGAACCGATATACAGCAAAACCTTTAAGGCAGCCGGAATTCCTGGTGATCCTCAGTTGACTCATACTCGTGGTGCTGTAGCCATGGCTCGTTCCCAAATGCCAAACTCAGCCTCTTCACAGTTTTACTTTGCCCTAGCAGAGCTGCCTTTCTTGGATGGGAACTATGCTGTATTTGGCAAAGTCATTAAAGGTATGGATGTGGTAGACAAAATTCAGCAAGGCGATCGCATTGAATCAGTCAAGGTCACTCAAGGCATCGAAAACCTCAAGAAACCTTAAGATAACGATTAACGATCTTTAAACGAATTCGTGGAGGTATGTGTTACTGGGATTGGATTAGTATCTGCTTTAGGTCGCCTCAAACCCAGTTGGCAGCACTTGCTAAACGGTGAGTCGGCTATTAGGTGGTATCGACCCTTTGCCAATTTACAACCTCTACCGTTGGCTATGATTGGTCAGACACCAGCTTCTGTTGAAAAGCTGACCTACCAGGTTGTAGCAGATGCTCTTGAAGATGCTAACTTAACCATCCCTCTCAGGGGTTGTGGGGTGGTGATTGGTTCCAGTCGTAGCTGTCAGGCCGCTTGGGAGCAACTAGCCCAGGAACAGATCACTAGTCAGAGGAAACTCGACACCGAACCAGAGTATCCCCGATTTGATATCTTAAATGAGGAGATATTAACTCTAGAGCATTGGTTAGACACTCTACCCCATCAACCGGCTATTGCTGCTGCCCATTACATTGGTTCCTTTGGGCCAGCACTAGCACCAATGGCAGCTTGTGCAACAGGAATTTGGGCGATCGCTCAAGGATTTGAATTGATTCAAACCGGTCAATGCCAACGAGTCATTGCTGGTGCTGTAGAAGCACCAATTACTCCTCTAACCCTAGCCGGATTTACTAAAATGGGGGCTCTAGCAAAAACTGGTGCTTACCCCTTTGACAAGCAACGTCAAGGCTTGGTGTTGGCAGAGGGAGGTTCTGTCTTGGTATTGGAGTCAGAGGATTTGGCTCGTCGTCGAGGAGCACCTATCTATGGAAAATTATTGGGGTTTGGCTTAACCTCGGAGGCTTATCATGTCAGTACACCTAATCCAGATCGACAGAGTGCGATCGCAGCTATCAAACAATGTCTAGACCGTAGCCACCTATTTCCTACAGATATTGATTATATCCATGCCCACGGTACCGGAACCACACTCAATGATCAGAATGAAGCGGAGCTGATTCAGCAGCTATTTCCCCAAGAGGTGGCAATCAGTTCTACCAAAGGAGCCACCGGTCACACTCTTGGTGCCTCTGGAGCCATTGGTACTGCTTTTTGTTTAATGGCTTTAAAACACCAAGTCTTACCCCCTTGTATTGGGTTGAGGGAAACGGAATGGGATTTGGATTTCGTAAGTATAGCGCGTCAGTGCCAAGTCAGGCATGTGCTATGTTTTAGCTTTGGTTTCGGGGGGCAAAATGCAGTAACCGCTTTAGGAATATCCAGCAATTGCCGACATTGAGCCACAATAATATGGTATAGGTGATATCGTTAAGGAAACATTAAGTTTAATTAAATATACAGAACCAATCCCCTTGGGATTTAGGTTAAACCGACTTCATGCCGCAATTAGGAGCAACCCATAATAGTTATGATGCCCAACCAATCCCTTTCCTCTGAGCAATATTGTGATCAGTCCAAGAATGACTATCTCCAGCACTTGGACAAGCCAGAGGAAGCTTGCGGAGTCTTTGGTATCTATGCACCAGAGCAAGATGTCGCTAAGCTAACTTACTTTGGTCTATTTGCCCTACAGCATCGAANTCATCGACTATTTTCCTAATGTGATTGAGATTTTTGATCAATATGGATTATTAGCTGGCGTAGTGGTGTCCAAAGGCATACCCTATGAAATGCCTAGGCACAACGATCAGGTCAGTGACTACAATGCTTGGTATTTCGATGGGCAGCTTTGCGTGTTTTATCGAGGAAAAAATATTTGGCTTGATCGCACTCAGAACTTGCAGCACCGAGCAGCAATTTTTGGAGCCTTAGGGTTGGGAGCATTAGGAGTTTAAAATCATGGCAAAAGTAACAATAGTCAGTGAGTCCTATGTATCATCTTTACAAGGACAATACCAAGGTGTCATTTCCAAATGGTCAAGTGGACTGGCAGCCTTTAGGCAAAAGCAGCAGCAAAAGCAAGAACAAAATCGACAGGGTCAACAACTCAATGGTCAGGTATATAATAGTAATCAAGAGCCTGAAATTAAAATTACCGACGGTGATCAAGTAGTCTATGGTAAAGATGGAGATAGGTTGGTCAATGACTTAAACTCAGACATCATTGGTCAGTTGACTTTAGCCAAAGAGTCATCTGTAGGAGAGATGGTTGGGGTGACCAATAAAAAAGTAGAATTGGATGGAATCGTTATTTTACAAACCAATGATGAAGGTGTTGTAAAGGTTAACGCTTTTGATCAACAACAACTACAGGGGCAACAACAAAAGGTATCTAGTCCAATTCAACCACAAAACCAACCTTTAAAACCAAAAGTCCAACCCGTCAAAGCTAATACTGAAAACAGAGGTGGATTATATTCAGTACGACGGTCAGTGCAGGCTTTAGAGGATACACCACTAAAGAAGTTTTTGCAGTCCCAGGTTAATGAGATGCGTATGCTTCGTAGGGCTCAAAAACAAAAACAAGAAGCTATGCAATCGGAGTTTCTATCTGAATTGATTGAAGCCCGAATGCTTGAATCAAAACAGCCGAGTTGGTGGGAAAAGGTTGTTTCACCGATTTCAGAAAAAGTAGAAAAAGTCAAAAATGCTGTGTCTAACTACCATGAAACATCCCGTCAAAAAGAAGCTGCTGCTACCTTAGTCCGCTTAATCAATTCCCAAGCATCACCAGGACAAGATACCTATGAATCAGCAGATTATACGATTCATCGCAAGGATAATTCCTATGCAATGAGGGACAAAAAAGGTAAGGAATTGATCAAGTTTCGCGCTGGTGCTATGGGGGTCACTGTACAGGGAGAACCCAAACTAAATGAACAGCAATATCAAGAAATTTCACAGGTTAAAAAGCAGTTAGATTGGGGACAGAAACCTGAGGGAAAATTTCAGCAATTAGGAGCCTCTGAGGCTGACTACTTTAGTCGTGTCAAGGCAGTTGCAGATACATTGGTCGAATATGCCCAATCACAAGGAAATACTGTCCAGGTTGAAGGTAAACTCAACTACAACTGGAGAGCAACTCCCAATGGCGATCTCACAATTGCCGCTAAGGACAGACGAGGAACCATCTTTTCACAGCAGAAAGGACAATTCATGTCCCAGATGACACAACGGGATTTATCCTACTTTGAGCAAGCGTTAAAACCCTTAATGAGCCAAGCGCCACAACGACTAGTTCAGCCCTCTCGATCATCAGTGCAGTCTCTAAAATCTCAAAGCCTAGGTGCTCCTAACCCCTTTGCTCACTCCAGTCTAACAGCACTGGCTTCAAGCAATGGACAGGCTTTTCAACCGCCAGCTAAAACACCTATATCGCAACCGATTAATCTCAAACAAAAATCAAAGGAGCTATCTTTGTGATGCTTTTTGTTAACTGTTAACCCTCAACAATAAACCACCTGAACTATAGCATTTTTAATTTTATCGAAATTTTGGGGACATCACCTATTTGGAAAATGCTATAGTTTCATTTTGAATCAATAACGTTTGCTTGAGAATGAATATACCCGAAGTTGGGACATTATTAGAATGCTATAGAGCAGTATCTATAGGAATTCCCTTGATTGAAAGACACAATGTACTCAGGTGGATTTGTCAGAGTCTTACCCAGGATGGAGTATTCCTGGTTTACCTCTGGAATTTAGCTAGTCGTGGATTTCAGAAAATTGAATGGGATGGAAATTCTCAAACCTTAGAAAGTTCAATGGTTAATGTCCTAGAAGAGCGTGAGCCATTTTCACAGGTTGTTGAAGTGTTGAATTTTTGCCAAGCCTATTCTGGTAAAGCCTTATTTATCTTAGAAGATTTACCGTCTTTACTCGATAGTGCTGACAGTGGGCAAACCATAACTATCAGAACCTCATTGTCTAATGTTCTCTACAACTTTGGTCTATCAAGCGATAAGTTTATAATTCTTTTGGATACGGGGGAGAATGAGTTACCTCGAATTTTAAACTCAATTATTCCTGCTGCCGAATTTCCTTTTCCAGAGCCCAAGGAAGTCACAGCATTATTAAAAACTCATTTAGTAGAATATGGTTTGGCTGACCAAGAAACACCTCTAGACGATAGACTAGCTCGGTCTATCGGGGGATTGACTCCGGAAGAAATTCGGATGGCTGTCAAACTGGCGGCGAAAAAAAATAAATACGCTCCCATAGTGTCTTGCCTGTTAAGCGATGGGCGTTTCGGCAAAGCCGACGCTACGCGAACGCGAAGCGTGGCCAAAGGCCTCAGCCCCGCTTTCAGCGAACGCTCTTCAGAGCGCGCCAAAGGCGAACGCAAGCAATTTCATATAGCAGTCAACAAAGCCCAATCTCAATCAGAGCTAGCCAAGCAATTAATCAATTACAAAATTCACAGACTCAAAGGATTTGGTTTAGAGTTCCTCAAACCTGATGTTGGGGAATTTGGGGGATTAGATAAACTGAAACAAGCCTTGGAATGGGTGAAACAAGATTTTTCTGATCAAGCCAGAGCTTATGGAATTCCATTGCCCAAGGGATGGCTATTGATTGGTCCTCCAGGAACAGGAAAAACCTTTGCTGCCAAAGTCTGTGCTCAAACCTTAGGATTTCCTTTAATTAGCATGGGAGTGGATTTAGTAATTGGTAGTAGTCCAACCCATTTAAAACGACTCTTGTGTCGAGTTGAGGCCGCGAGTCCTTGTGTTTTGTTTCTCGATGAATTGGACAAGTTTTTTGATTCCCAAACAAATAACACCAAACAAATTCTAGGAATTCTATTAACCTGGTTGCAGGAGAAGACAACTCCCACATTTGTGATTGGGACTCTCAACCGATTAGATGCTTTGCCTCCAGAATTAACTCGTGCTGGCAGATTTGACAAACTATTTTATGTCGGTTTTCCCAAAGAGATTGAACGGTTTGAGATTTTTAAACTCCATGCTAGCCGATTTGATCCTCGTTATCGGGAGGGAAATGGACCATTAACAGAAAAACAATGGCGTCGATTATTGAGTGCAACACGAAAATGTACTGGAGCAGAAATTCGTGCCATTGTAGAATCAGCCGTGCAGCGAGTGTTCCATCAAGGTCAGAGAACTCCTTTTAAAATTGAATTGGAAAATCTATTGCAGCAGCGAGAGGCAATGACTCCCTTGTATTCTCAGGATACAGAGAGAGTTTTAGCAATGGAAAATCGAGCAGAAGGAGTTTGTAAGCCTTCCTCTTCACCAGATAAATCAATTTTTGCTAGGGAAATAACTACCTTGTGGGGAGAAAGATTAAATGTTGGGTCTTAAGTGATATTATCTCCGGATAATTATCATGAATACCACTTGTTAGCATCTCCCCATTCAGACGTGATATGATATCTAGTTAAGTGTAATGGGTAATGGGTAATTATTGTGATTACTCCTATACCATTACCCATTACCACTTAATTCTTACCGATTACCAAGCAGTTTCATCAAGAGATTGTTTATCTCGATTAGGTTTCACTAACTGCTGATTAAGACTTAAATTCCAGCAGATAATTTATCCCCAGTTTGCTGCAAGACGATAGGAGATAGACAGCTTTGGTATTGCCTTTAAGGGCAAAGTATTCCCAAATCTGAAGACAATCTCCTAAACTCATAGTTTTCATTATCCCTTGAGTTTCTGTATAACAGAATAGTATCTTACCCGAAAACCCTTTGGCTTTCAATTTTTTGAGTTTTCTCCTTGAGTTAATAATTCCCACCAGTAAGGCAACCGATGAGCCTATGGCATCCATGGCAGCGGATAAACTAACCCGAAACTCCTGATCATCCTCTGTCTTTAATATTTCTAATTGGGATTGACCAATTGTAATCCTAGTCGGGGTTGCTTGTAGCCAATCTGAATCTTGGTTAATTAAGTTCACCCTTGCTTGGATTAATTGATTTGGGTCTTTCTCTAATTGTTCAATGAGTTGCTTTAAGGAAACTGTTTGATTTTTATCCAGGTAGGGGGGGATGAGATTCTCTGCAACTAAATATTTCCAATAAGCCAGTAAGCTGTTGATAGGATAAACAGTCAATTTTCTCTGGGAAGGAGCAGTAACCCATAATTTGGGATAGCCATTTTCTTCAATAAATTGTTGAGCTTGTCTTGGAGACTGTCTAATCGGTATAGACATTTGTCGTAAGCTAAAAACAATTTGGTTATCAAGGCTATAAGCTCCTAGGGTGACTTCCTCTAATTGAAGACAGATATGATCTACGTGGGGATAATCTAAAAAATCATCATCAATTATCTGAGGATCAGTGTGGTGAGTTTCAGCACTTAGGTGGGTCATAGCCATAAATTCCTTCTTCTAAATCCCTTGATTTAAGTAGCGCAATCGGTGCTTTCAGCCTGGGCGTAGCCCGTTAGCTAACTGCTGAATGCTTCCTGATTTAACGTGTTCAAGTTTTTGAGTGTTTCTATTTCTTGGTAGTACTCTCGTGGGCAGAGCAACGGATTGATTATGTACATATAACCCCTTATAGTAACGTTCCTTTTTTCAGAGAATTTTTATCGTTTCAGGATTTTAACGTCTTTATGTAACAAATATTTACAAATATTGTTATTCTCGAATTTTATGGCTATTTATAAAGAAGTAAGCAAACAAGGAATTAGGGAAATGGTAGGAAGTAATCTTTCTCAAGAAAACCTCTCCCACATCAAGCAACCTGAAAGTCTGTCAGATTTAATTGACGAGAGGGATAAGACGGATTACTCTCTATTGGAAAAGCTGTTAGAAGGACGTTCGGATAGCTTTAAGGCAAAAATTTTAGATTTAGTTGTTGCGACAGAAGTGGACGCTAATGACCCGCTATTCCTATTTTTGGTAGCAACGTCCAGTTTGGAAAAAATCTTAGCAGATACTCCTAAATCCTTAGAGCAGTTATTCCGAAGTTGGGAAAAAGATATCCAGCAAATGATTGATGTCGTGGGGCAATCCACCGTGGATATTCACCGCCAAGAAATTTCTAAAGCGATGGGCGTTCGCGAAGCGTGGCCAAAGGCCTCAGCCCCGCTTTCAGCGAACGCTCTTCAGAGCGCGCCAAAGGCGAACGCGTCTGCGATAGAGCAATCAAAGGTAACCCTAGAATCCAACTCAGAAAGACAGCCCTGTTCCTATCCATCCAAAGGGTCAATGAATTTTCCGGTTGTTAAGGCATCTCCTGTTACAAACATTACAGCCATCTGTGGAGCTGTGGTTTTGTCATTGCTTTGTGGACTAGGAGCGGGTTGGGGGCTATCTGAGTTAAGTCAGCCAAAATTAGACCCCAATGGTTCTAGACAACTTACCCTAGACGAAGCATCTACCTTAAATTGGGCAATCAGTAAAGAGGGCAAATTAGCCAGAAATATAACCAAGTGGAATGCGGGCTATTTGGATAACTTAGAGTGTCAAAAGGATGCCATAGACGCAGGAATCCGGTTAAACTTTGGGGGCAAAAAAGCGACTAGCGGCTATTGTCTACTGTGGGTCGCCCCTCCGAGCCAGCGCAAGTATATAGAGGACAATAAGTGATACCAAGTCTGGTTGAATACCCATAATTAAGCGGAGTGTGGGGCGGGGGCGCGGGGAGTGTGGGGAGATGGGGAGATGGGGAGATGGGGAGATTGGGGAGGTTTTTATTAAGCGATGCAGCGCGGTCTTGGGAAGGCAGCGCGGTCTTGGGGGTCTCCCCCATGAGCGACTGCCGTGGTTTCCCCCATGAGCGACTGCATCAAGACAGGGTAATTATCCTGATATGATATGAACCCTATTTTATCGGTATTTTGATAGAGATCAGTGTCGGTGTTTTGGGAATGGCTAATAGGTAAGAGCCTTATCCCCACCAGAATTACCATTTCTCTTAGGGATTAGTCAGTGCTAAATTTTTATGATGGTACTCCATAGCTTTGGTGTAGTTTCCTTGAGAGTAATAAGCGGCTTTCAGACTAGCTATGGCTTTTTTTGCTGCCTTCCGGTCACCGATGGCTTGGGCAATACTCAAGCGTTGTTCATAGTATTCAACCGCTTGGCCATAATTGTCTAAGGCATCATAAGCCTTTCCCAAGCGACCTAAGGCTTGTTGTTCTAGACGGCGATTACCTATTTGTTGAGCTTTAAGCAATTGCTGCTGAATATAGTAAATCCCTTGAATATAATCTCCTAGTGCCAAGCAAGCATTACCCAGCTTGCCCAGAATCTGTCCTTGTAGGGGACGATCACCCATCTGCTGTGCGATCGCAAAACGCTGCTCGTAATAGTCAATAGCTTGAGCATAATCACCGATGGAGTAGCAGGAGTTACTGAGATTTCTCAGAATTCGCTCCTCTAGCTCAGGTAACCCAAGAGTCTGGGCAACATAGAGGCTCTGTTGCTGGCAAGCCATTGCTCGGGGGAAATCTCCTAGTGCCTTATGGGCCAATCCTAGATTGTTCAAGGCAGTGACCTCTCCCAGTCGGTCTTGGAGTTGCCGCATAATAGTTAGGCTTTTTTGACCATAGTCAATGGCCTTGAGGTGATTTCCTTGGTGACGGTAGGCATTTCCCAAAATTCCCAAAACCTGACCCTCAAGACGCTGGTCTTTGATGTCTTTTGCGATCGCAAGACTTTTGTTACTATATTTTATCGCTTGTGGAAAGTTGTCTAAGGAATAAGCAGTTAGTGCCATACCACTCAGAGCTTTTCCTTGACCCCGTCTATTTCCCAATTGCGCATATATTGCTAGTGCCTCTTGGAACGACTGTCTTGCTGCGAAGAATTGACATCGCTGGTGCTGCTCAATCCCTTTCTCTAAAAGTTGAGCAGCTTCACCGGCGCGAGGGAACCGCGCAAGGTCATCAACATTATCTGGAATGTTGTTTGGTAATGTAGGAACGAAAGTTTGGCGTGCTGCCTCTGCTAGACGCTCCCTATATTGGCTGTCATCACACGGCAACCGGCTCTCCATTCCTATTGCCTCTTACGGATCATCAAGAGTTTTGTAGTTTTCTAAGTTTGCGCAATCGAGTAAAATCCTTTGCCATATATTCCCTTGTTTTCAATTGCTCAAGGTGGTATCTCATCCTTTGAGTGAGATACCACGGGGCAAAATACGTATAAAGGCTTTTGGATTTAGCGCAGCTCGACCTAACAGTACGAGTGCGGGTACTTGACTACCATGATAACCGCATCAATGCTGGTTACGGCAACTTTACCCTTATCATAACAAATGATATACTAACTCTAACTTATGGATGATTTAATCTCAGCAAATAAAAATCCCTAGGTCAGCATTCAACCTAGGGCTAATGGGCGTAGCCCATGCTACGCTTGCCAGCTATTGAAAGCAGCCCACCGCCCATCAAAGATTTTTAGGTGGGGACTGGTGTGACATACTCCCACACTGACAAGCGCGGTTCAGTGTGGGCTTCTTACCAACTCCAGCTATTGCTTAGGATACACGGGTTACTTTATTAACGATACGGTCAGAAGTTACCGCAAGAAGAGTGGAGCCTTTATGGTTAGCAGGCTATGCATAACAGGGTTAAAACTTTATGATTAAGGCTCCACTCTTCTAAGGTTTCCTCTCCGGGATGCCCCGACCCACCGGAACAATACAAAAAGTTCTATTTTTAGACACGCAGGTGGCGGTTAGCTCTTAATTTGTCTTCCCTGCTATTTTTATTATAACGTTTTTCAGGCTGTTTATCAGAGTTACAGCTCCGCGATTCATCCCGGAGATGAAACCTGTTTATTAGGGCAGCCTTAATCATAAAGTTTTAACCCTTTTACCCATAGCCGACCAACCATAAAGGCTGCCCTATTCTTGCGGTAACTTCGTTCCCACACTCATGCTGCGCATTGAGGTGTGGGGCATAAGAGCGGAGGAAGCTAAATCAAGGTCAGCAGCGTTTCCCTAGATGATGTTGCTGCTGACTTGGTAGTGTCTGGTGTGCAGTAGACTTCGCAGGAGTTATTGGGACTTTCAATCAATTTCACCTTATGAAGTTGGACATCCAATTCTTGAATTGGTTGTTGCAACAACTGACAAATATAGATAGCAATATTTTCGGCAGTAGGAACAACCCGGGCAAAGTATGGAATGTCTTTATTGAGGAAAGTATGGTCAAAAGCTTCCAAAACATAATCATCCATGACTTGCTGCAAGGAGTCTAGATCAACAATCATGCCAGTGCGCGGATCCATTTCACCCTTAACCGTCACTTCTATGTGATAGTTATGTCCATGTCCGTTGGGACGAGCACACTTACCGTAAATCTGGTAGTTTTCCTGGTCACTGAGGTCAGGATGAGCTAGTCGGTGAGCAGCGCTAAAGTGGTTACTGATAGTCAGATATACTTCCATACCGTTTCCTTGATAGTCAGCCCAGAGTTTTGGATGTTCAAATAGCTGAATCTTCAGTAGTGGTAGGTAAGTAACCAAGTGCTGCCAAATTACTCGTGCTATGTTTTCGGTAGTAGGTAAGGTTTGCTGAAATTCTGACCAAACCTCATTGAGATAAGCGTAGTCAAGTTGGCTGGTGACCTCTCGTTGGATCACCGTTTTGACTTCAGAAAAGTTTTCCACCATGCCATACTTATCCAACTGAGCGGTCAGGAAAACGAACAGAACGTAGTTGTGTCCGTGTCCAGGAAATCTGCTCCCCAAACCAAACCGCTGAAGGTTCTCAGCTTCACTCAGTTCTGGTAACCAGTATCGGTGGCTGGCTGAAAACTCAGCACGGCGCTTAATCACGCATTCCATGTCAAGTTACGTCAACTAGACTTATGTTCAGCTTGACACTCCCCGGCCTAAAGGCGTGGGGATTCCTAGATCGACGAACCAGCCGTAAACCGACGTGTCCTCGGGAAGAGGCAATGCTTAACCAAAAAACCGGTAGTGACCTACCAAGTTCCCAGTCAATTCACGAAAGACCTAGAGGGCAGTTCTCCTTAGGCGTTCGGGTACTTGTTTGGAAGTGCCGAAGATTTTGTTTCCCAACATTCCCCCATGTTCCGGTGTGCCCCACCGTACATTGCAGTGCGACCCGTGGCGAATTTAATTCTTAATAGGTCAAGCGCACCGAGTGTTTTTCTCAAAAGTGTAACTTCAACGGTTCACACGCCAATTGTTGGTTGACGATTGGGTTTTTAGAGAGGACTTTCCCTACCCTCTGAGCATTACTACTTTATAGGCGGTCAGACATGGTTCCCTTCCAGCTGTCCTAACGGTTTTTCAGCCTGTACTCTATACTTGATTCTACATCTAGTTGCAACGACGATTCCGCAAACGCCAAAACTTTTTTAAAGCTGTCCTAGAAGGACGGGGTTTTAGACCCATTTTTTTCAACTAATTTGGATTAGTGGTCGTTGGTAAGCTATAAAAATCCTATTGCTTACCCATTACCAAAAATCTTTAACTGTGTCTTTAGCTTCCCAGAGCAGATGGGAAGCAATTCTGAACAGTTCTTGACCTGTGTGTAGGTGGTAGTCGTCGTAGTTAAGGGTAAACAGCTTTAATTCTTCTATTCCATCTGCTAACTGATTAAGACAGTAGTAGAGGTTAGCAGCAGCACTGGCAACGGTGGCAGGATTAGGTTGAGAATGAAACAGGCTCTGAGCTTGATGGAGATGATCACCACACTCTTCCAGATAAGCTTCAAACTCTGCCATGAGTTCATCATCAAACGGGTCAGCGGAGAGTTCATCGAGTTGAGCCTCTAGAGGCTCAAGGATATGACTAATCCGGTGGTTTACAGGTTGATAAATTTGCTGCAACCAGTACCCTAGCTGGGCATCAGTCTTTTTTCCCTTTTGCCGATGATGCTGGTAATGTCTTTGGGCATGAGCTGTTCGCTGTTGTCGATTCTGATGCTCTAATGAATCCTGAAAGTAATTCCTCTTTTGGTCATAGGAACGCCGTCGCTCAGGGTTACTGAGTACCTCATAAGCAGCATTAACTTGGATAATTTTTTCGGGATCAGCGGTGGGGCTGTTGCTATCTGGATGAAAGCGCTTGGCTAGCCGTCGGTAGGCTTGTTTAATTTCTAGGGTCGTAGCGTGGGGGTGAACATCCAGAGTCTGGTAGTGATTGGATTCTGACATGGGGTACACTAAACCTACTTAAACCGGCAGCGATAGTATAATTAAGGTACCAAGTAAGCTCAATCCAATATTTCCATAGATTTCCAGAGGTTTTAGGATAACTAGTGAATGGAAATGCCTTGCCCCATAACACTAATCCGTGGTGGCCGTCGGCTCTTGGAACAGGGGGGTGCTTAGGTAGCGTTCCCCAAAACTCGGTTGAATCATCACAATCAGGCATCCCTCATTTTCTGGACGTTTGCCAACTTGAATCGCTGCTGATAGTATGGCTCCAGTGGAAATTCCGGAAAGAATTCCTTCTTCACGGGCTAAACGACGACCGTATGCGATCGCATCATCATCCGTAACTGTAATCACCTCGTCAAGAACTTCAACCTTGAGTACTTCTGGAATAAAACCCGCACCGATACCCTGAATTTTGTGAGGTCCTGGAGACCCTCCAGAAAGTACAGAACTACCAGCTGGTTCAACTGCGATCGCTTTAAAACTGGGCTTGTGTTTTTTGATCGCTTCAGCCACCCCAGTAATTGTACCACCCGTACCAACTCCAGCCACCAGGAAATCCACCTGTCCTTCCGTATCCTGCCAAATTTCTTCAGCGGTGGTATAATGATGAATTTTTGGGTTAGCTGGATTACGAAACTGTTGCAGCATATAGGCATTGGATGTGGTTTCTACAATTTCCTGAGCTCGCCTAATACAGCCACCCATCCCTTCACTACCTGGTGTCAGTTCCAACTGAGCACCATAAGCTCGCAACATAGCCCGTCGCTCTATGCTCATTGTCTCTGGCATGGTTAGGATAAGTTGGTAACCCTTGGCTGCCGCTGCCATTGCTAGAGCAATACCTGTGTTTCCCGATGTCGGTTCCACCAAAATAGTTTTGCCGGGGGTAATCCACTGATTCTGCTCCGCTGCATTGATCATGCTAACACCAATCCGGTCTTTGACAGACGAAGATGGATTCATTCCCTCTAACTTGGCTACAATTCTAGCCACACAGCCTTCTGCTTGAGGAATACGGTTCAATTGTACTAGAGGCGTCCGACCAACCAGTTCTGTAATATTTGGAGCAATTCGCATAACTGTTGGAAATTCTGAGTTATTAGTTGTTCTCCATCATCCTAGTATTTTTTGACACTTTCACCCCTTCAAACAAAAATCCCCGCCTCGGGGCAGGGAAAAGTCAACTAACTAATGCTCAATACTCCTTGCGGTGCGACCCATGGGGAATTTAATTCTTAATGGATCAAGCGCACCAGGGGCAATTAGCCAAGGTCTCTAGAACGTGAATGTGGTTCTGATGGTACCAATCACAGCATCATCATTATCATCACTCTGCTCTGGATTAATCACCCAGATCACACCAGGAGTGATAGAGATATTATCGGATAGCTGATACTTGTAGAAGCCTTCTATGTGAATGGGGGTCTCAATCTCATTCAAATCCGAATAGGGCACTGCACCACCAAAGAAACCTAACACACTACCTTCTTTTCCAAAATCGGGGAAGGCTAAACCACCGCCGTAACTCCAAATTTCACCACCACCTTCACCAATGACAATCACATCGGTGTAGTTGAAAAATCCACTAAAGGAAATCTTGTCGGTGAGGCGAAAGGCTAATTCTGCTCCGTAGGAGTTGGTTACCTTGTCAGCTGAATCATTTAGACGACTAGCAAGAAGTGCTTCTTGATTTAAGTTGGCAGCACGGGTACCTACGATACCATCTGTTCCCGCGCCTTTGCTGAATATGGCACTATCCTCTTTATGGAAACCATGGACGTAAGTAAAGCCCACACCAATCCGGTCGTTGACATTGAAGTTCAACTGACCCAAGGCAGAATAATCACCATTAAACAGACCTGCCCCTTCATCAGGATCTGACGCATTCCCAGCTAGGTAACCCAGTGTGACAGTACTTGGTCCAATCACGCTCTCTAGTAAACCAAGTTGGAAGCTAACCCCTAAACCAGCACCACCACCAATCCGATAGATGGGGTTTTGTTGAGAAAACGTGGATAGAGAGCCACTACCACCATCGAAGTCTTGGAAATAGGGATTGAGTGTAGGAACGTAATCATCATGCCGACCACCAAAGGCAGCAATGTAAGTTGATACTTGACCAAACGGACCAATAGGAATGTCACCGTAATAGGCTAACCAGTCAACCCCTATATCGTTCCCGTCACCAGTACCATCAATCTCAGTGTTAAAGGTCTGGGTCAGTTCTGGGGTAATCTCACCCCCCGCTGTGAAGGCATTCAGGTTACCAGCACTCAGACGAGTTACCAAACTGTCTTCACCAGTGAAGCTGGTGTCGAGAACTAAACGAACCCGGTCACCAAAGACAACTTGGTTATTGTCATCTTCCCCAAAATCACCAAAGTTATTGGTCAGGGCGAATATCACTTCCCCTTCCAGTTTCGTAGTAGTGGAGAATTGGTGATCCTCTAGGAATGCGACTCGACCTTCGAGGTTATCGACCCGTGCTCCGAGGGTAGCCAGTTCTGCCTCAAACTCTTGAATCAGCCGTTGCAGCGTTTCTAAGTCTTCACGGGTAATAAAGTCAGCAGTACTAGCAGCAATTAAACGCTCAATCTGGTTCAAACAAGCGTTCAAGCCAGCCGCAAATTCATAACGGGTGGTAGCACGGTTGCCACGGAAGGTGCGGTTTGGGTAACCAGCGATACAACCGTAGCGCTCTACCAGACTACGCAGAGCTTCATAAGCCCAGTCTCCAGGGGAAACATCCCGCAGTTGGGAAACGCTAGTTACCTGATCTTGGCTGTTACTGCCTTCTTTTCCGTAGCGTTGAATTTGATTTAACAGCTGGCTGTTATCTGAGGCTGAGGGGACGGCTTGGGCTATTTTTGTTTCTGCCTCCGGTAAGTCTACCTTAGGAACTAGGGTATCGACTTTTAGGGTTGATGTTGCCTCACCAACGCTGGAGCCCATCTTCGTGGAAAAAACTGCCGTATCCTTTACTTCTGGGGCAGTGGGTGCCGCCGCGTTCGCTGAAAGCGGGGCTTGGCCCATCGCAAGTGTCTTTACTGGGACAGCTTGACGTGGGGCAGCTTCTGTGGTAATTTTACTCTCAGCTGTTAACGAGTTGGCATTGTTGGCTGCCTGTACCTGATTGGTACCAAAGGCGAGAGCAGCACCCACTACAGCAGGACTTATCAGTAGGGACTTCAACAGTAGTTTAGACATCTTCTCTTAATCCTCACACCTTTACAATTATTGTATTGAACTCTCCCCCGGATCAATCACGAAGGATGGTGACATACTCCCAACGCTGACAAGCACGGGACAGCGCGGGCTTCTTACCAACACCAGCTACTGCTATCGGGCTTTGCCCGACGCGGGGCGCGTATCGGCTTTCGCCGACGCTGCGCGAACGGTTACTCGGTAAGCTTTATTAACGACACGGGATGCCCCTCCGCACCGGAACAATACAAAAAAGTTCTATTTACTTTGTACTGCTGGAATTTTACCCATCCACAGATAACTCAAACTATCAAGTTTTTTCTGAAGGTCACCCCATAATATTCGGTGGTTGTCAAGGTTCAGGCGCGTAGGTCGCGGTTAGCTCTTAATTTGTTTTTCCCTACTATCCCTAGTACATCGCATCATGAAGCTCTGTTCCGACCCTTGTCCCGCGCTCCATCCCTACACTTACGCTATACGGTAAAGTACGGGGCTTCTCGCGGTTTAGATAAGAATCAGCGCCCGCAGCGATGAAACCTATTAACCTATTACAGGAACAATTTATTAGAGGAACAATTCTTATACTATAGCCTTTATGGACAAAGTGCTACACCAACTTTTTCGCCAATGCCTGTGAATGAACTTCTGCTGGGGAGCGGGTCTATTGCTAAAGCAATTGTCACTTACGCAAGAGTTATTGAAAGGATATTAACCCAGCTCTGAAATAACTTGCGCTAGGTCAAAATCTTTTGAGGTTAAGCCACCACTATCATGAGTAGTTAGAGTAATTGTTACCTTATTGTAGGAAATCTCTAGGTCAGGATGGTGTCCTGCAACTTCAGATGGTTCAACAAGTTTATTCACAAACGCGATCGCTTCTACAAAACCCTTGAATGTCTTTTTACTACGCAGGGTTTGCCCTTCCACACTCCAGTCTTTTAGCTGACTCGCCTTGGCTTGAATTTCTGCATCGCTTAGTAGTTGAGCCATGATTTTTAGATGCACTGATTAAACAATCCCATACAAAAAACTATCCGCTCTCACGGCTAGTGTTTTGGCTAATCCATAACACGTGGTGTGAGAGCGGTCTAGCGGGTCTTCTGATTGAAACCAGGCTGCCGAGAGGAACTCTTAGGTAGCCCTGCCGAAGCAGTCATATAGATTCTCCGTAGAGAATCCAGATAACTCCTAGAGAACAGCCCCGGCGCACAGCCGGCTAACTCCAACCAGATGACCCATGATTTTACTACTATCTTCCATGGGCATCACCTCCTTTAATCCCTAAGCGGTTTTTTGTACCTTTCCAGGATCATTACCTTTTCTTAGAATAACAGAGTATCCCTCAAATGGCAACCGATACTTTTTAGCTACCAAAGTCTACCAATATCAACTTTAGCCCGCCAATGCAAGCTGATTTATCAGCCAGGGGGTATCTCCGCGCTTCACGGATAAATATTCCTCGTGGGCCATTAAAGTTCTAGAACCAGATCCAATGTCACTACAAAACCCTTGGTTTTCGGGAAATTTATTTAATTGACACAAGGTCGTGGCACTAAAGTCATAGTTAAAGTATAGCAAATTACTTGAGGCAATGGCCAAGCTTTGTGATAATTTTGCCTACTGTCCACTAACCTCTGCAAACTAGCATGATGATAAATTCGCCTGTCTATTGCTCACAACATTCCAGTTTTTTGTTTCTAGAACTGCTCAAAGCCCCACCTTCTGGCGGGGCTTTGAGCAAATCCAAGCGCTAATTTTAATTCGGGATCAGCCTTGGAGTCTTACAGAGCGTTACCGCGAGGTAGTACTTCCTCAGGAAACTCAAAGTTTTGGTGAGGTTGGTCTGCTGGAGCCATCCAAGCCCGCAAACCCTCGTTCAGCAAAATGTTCTTAGTGTAGAAGGTTTCAAATTCTGGATCTTCTGCTGCCCGGATTTCCTGGGACACGAAGTCATAGGCTCGCAGGTTCAATGCTAAACCTACAATTCCTACTGCACTCATCCACAAGCCAGTTACTGGCACAAACAACATGAAGAAGTGTAACCAGCGCTTGTTAGAGAAAGCAATTCCGAAGATTTGAGACCAGAAGCGGTTGGCGGTGACCATGGAGTAGGTCTCTTCCGCTTGGGTCGGGTTGAACGCCCGGAAGGTGTTGGCTTTGTCCCCATCCTGGAACAGGGTATTTTCCACCGTTGCCCCATGAATGGCACACAGCAGAGCACCACCGAGTACCCCAGCTACCCCCATCATGTGGAAGGGATTCAGTGTCCAGTTGTGGAAGCCTTGCAGGAACAGGATGAAACGGAAGATACCCGCTACTCCGAAGCTAGGAGCAAAGAACCAGCTCGACTGTCCCAAAGGGTACATCAGGAACACGCTGACAAATACTGCAATCGGCGCACTGAATGCGATCGCGTTGTAGGGTCTGATGCCTACTAGACGAGCAATTTCAAATTGCCGCAGCATGAACCCAATTAGACCAAACGCTCCATGGAATGCCACAAAGCTCCACAACCCTCCTAGTTGGAACCAGCGAGTCAAGTCTCCTTGGGCTTCTGGACCCCACAACAGCAGCAGGGAGTGTCCCAGGCTGTTGGGAGGAGAGGATACTGCTACGGTCAGGAAGTTGCAGCCTTCTAGGTAGGAAGATGCTAAGCCGTGGGTGTACCAAGAGGTAACGAAGGTGGTACCAGTCAACCAGCCGCCCAAAGCCATGTAGGCACAGGGGAACAATAGAATGCCGGACCAGCCGACGAATACAAAGCGATCGCGCTTGAGCCAGTCATCGAGGATGTCAAACCATCCTCTGGTGCTGGGGGCGCGTCCTACTGCTACTGTCATAGCAAGGATCTCCAGATATATATAAGTACGGTAAGGCGACTTACTTTCTTTATTAAAGGCAGTCTAAGTAAAGAAAAGTAAACTTCGTCTAATATAACTATCATAATATGTCATAATTCTTAATTTTGCTACCCCTTAAAAAAAAATTAGGTAGTAACTGCACCCAAGATACTGCTCTTACGGTGCTTTGGGCTGGGGTCTAAGATAAGAAGAAGTACATTTATAGAACGCGCTACGGCTTGATACTCCATGTTCACCATTGACTTGATTCTAAGAAATACACCCATGCCACTGTCTGTCCAACGTAAGTCAGAAGAAGAGGCGCAAGCAACCTACCAGGAAATTTTGACAGCCATGCGCTCTGGGCATCCTCAGTTGTTAGAACTCAGCTGCGACCACCAGCCAGAGAAGAAAATTGGCGTTCTCAGTGATCAGATCAGTGCAGCAATGATTTCTCAAAAATCTGGAGCCACAGGCTCAGGACGTACTCCCGGCTTCTTTGCCATGGCTGAATAAATTCATCGAACAGCAAGATATATAATGACTCAACCAGCAATTCAAGTAAGAGAGGTTGGCTTCAACTGGCCTAAAGGGGGGACAGTTTTGCAATCTTGCTCCCTGGAAGTCCCTAAGGGAGAATTTTGGATGCTCTTGGGAACCAATGGCAGTGGTAAATCAACCTTACTTAGATTACTGGCTGGTTTATTGTCCCCCCAATCCGGTGAAATTTACCTGGCCGGTTCAGCAGGTTTTGTTTTCCAGAATCCTGATCATCAGCTAGTTATGCCTAGCGTAGGTGCTGATGTAGCCTTTGGACTGGTAGCCGAAAAGCTCGACCTAGCTCAAGTTCAAGCCCGGGTAAAAGAGGCTCTAGCTGCGGTGAATTTACTAGAGCTAGAGCGACGCCCGATCTATGCCCTCAGCGGTGGTCAGAAGCAGCGAATTGCGATCGCTGGTGCGATCGCAAGACAGTGCGAGATTTTATTGTTAGATGAACCCACTGCCCTACTGGATCCAGATACCCAGATGGATTTAGTGTCACAAGTACGAAATTTAGTCAAAAGTCGAGGATTGACAGCCATTTGGGTTACCCACCGTTTGGATGAGCTAGATTATTGCGATGGAGCATTTTTGTTAGACCAGGGTCGGGTGATTGATCAAGGTGAACCGGAACGCCTGAAGCAAAGACTGGTAAGTCCTAATCGCTGATTCTCGGGAAGTTTCCGGAAAGTAGTAGGGTTTGTAATCGGCGTAGTGTTAACTAATAATTGTTAATTATTACACTTAAAATGTGTTAATACAACATGAGATGTTTTAATAGCTAAAGGCTGAGTGTCATTTTTGCTCAATCCTTTTGCCTTTTTCTCAAGTGCAATTTACACTAGTATAAAGAAATGTTAAATTTATTGTGGGCGATATGAGCAGTCCATAGGGACTGTAAATAGTATAATCCCATGGAAAATGTCTTGTTCTTCACCGCTGGCTATTTTACTAGTTGATGGCTATAACGTCATTGGCTCTTGGTCTTTCCTGAAAAATACCCGTGATCGTGATGGTCTCCTGAGTTCTCGCCAAGAGTTAATTGAGACCCTAGCCAATTACAGTGCCTTTGTCGGTTATGACACTGAGATTGTCTTTGATGCTCACTCACTCAATACCCCTAACAGTCGTGAGGTGATAACTAATCACTTATCGGTTTACTACACAGATTTCGGGGAGACAGCAGACACTTATATCGAAAAATTTTGTGCCTCCTATAGAAACAAGCTTGTTCAACCAACTAAACGTCTGATCGTCGCTACCTCAGATCGGGCACAGCAATTGACAGTTGTGGGGTATGGTGCTCAGTGCATATCTTCCCAGCAGTTGCTCAGCGATGTTGAATGCACAGCTCGTCGAACCCGCCGCAAATATCGACCACAGAAATCCTCTCGTGGTCGTTTTTTAGTCAATTCCTTGGATGCCAAGGCTCAGCAGCGCCTAGAACAGTTGCGAAATAGTATCAAGTAAGGGGACTGGAAAAAAATTTCCTGATCAAACACTTGACACAAACCAAAATATCCACTATTATTATAAAAGTGAAATCAATAAGCCCCCATCGTCTAGAGGCCTAGGACACCTCCCTTTCACGGAGGCGACAGGGATTCGAATTCCCTTGGGGGTATCTAAACAAGCAAAAAATACAACAGAAAAAATTCAACAGCTTAAGGTAGGCGATTTCAGATAAGATTGCCTACCTTTGAGCTAATCTATCCAGTCTTTCTCTAATGGCTAAGTTAATCAGAGAACGCAGCAAAATCAAAAACCAGAATCCGGAAAAGGCAAAGGCGGCTATCGCCCATCCACTATGAGGACCTGACAGGAAAATAGTACCAGCTACCAGAGTAAATCCAGTTAAACTAGCATAAATTAGGCTTTTTAGAGCAAGGGTGATCTGCTTGAGAGTGCGATCGCTTTCTACAGAACGCACGCGCAATTGTAACTCTCCCAGCTCGAGCCGCTCTTCTAAGCGTCGAATTGCTAGTTCGGTAGCGCTAGCCTTACGTAAGTTATATTTCACAAAATCCCTAGCTTGTTTAGCTAGTTCCCCCACTATATTCCCCCGCCCTTGAAAAACAGCCAGGCTTTTAACAAAAGGCTCAGTAGCAGCTAACAAATTATACTGGGGATCTAGGCCACGAGCGATCCCATCAAGAGTTGTTAGTGACTTTAAAATAAATGTCAGTTGTGCTGGTAGGCGAAAAGGTTGCTGCTCAAACATTAAGTAAAGTTCGCTACTGATTTCCTCAAAAGCTTGTAATTCTATGGGCTTTTCGGTAAATTTTTCCAGTAGAAAAGCAACTAATCGCTTGACTGGCTTAAGATCTGACATGGGTTCAATTAACCCCATGTAAGTTAAACTATTAACGACCTGATCAGTGTCCTTACGGAGTACAGCAAAAAAAGTCTGGAGCATTTGGTCTTTAGTCATGGACTTGACCTCCAGCATTGTGCCAAAGTCATAGAAAATCAGACTGCCCTCTGCAGAGACTGCCATATTTCCAGGATGAGGGTCAGACTGAAAAAAGCCATCTTGTAATAACTGCTTGAGGTAGCAACAAATTCCCAGCTGAATAATTTCTTTAGGATTTATGCCGAGGGATTCTAGGGTCTGACGGTCATCAATTTTAATTCCCGGCATATACTCCATAGTCAAAACTTTTTTAGTTGTATATCGCCAGTAGACTTTCGGGACACTAATGCGAGGATAATTGCTGAAATTTTGACGAAAACTCTCAGCATTCTTCCCTTCATGGATGTAGTCAATTTCTTGATAGAGCAGGTTAAAAAACTCATGGGTTATGGAATCCAAATCATATTTTCTGGTTCCCGGAACAAATCGATTGGCAAAACGAATCAATCGATGGATAATCTCAAAATCTAGGTTAAATAGCTTTTCTAAGCCAGGACGCTGAACCTTAACGACTACATCCTCGCCGGTGTGCAATCGGGCTTTATGAACTTGTCCCAAACTGGCAGCGGCTATAGGAAAATGCTCAAAATCCCGATACAAACCATGAATATCTTCACCCAGTTCTGATTCAATTAGACTTATAGCATCGGTTACACTAAATTCTGGGATCCGATCTTGTAATTGCGCCAAGGCATTCACATATTCTAAGCTAAGTAAATCAGGGCGTGTGGATAGTGCTTGCCCAATCTTGATGAACGTTGGACCTAAGTCTAAGAGCTTTCTAACTAACCACTGGGCTCGACGATTTCTTTGCTTGGGGGAATTATTAGCCGATACCTTGTCCCACCATAAATAAACCATAAACTGCGCTGCCGCAGTAAAAATATCGATCTGGCGAGCCAGGGGGGAATAGTTAGGTTGTTGCCAACGTGGTGGCTTGGGCGCATCAGTTGTGAGCATACTCAGCTATTCATAGTTACTCCGATCCAATCCGGGAGTATAAATCAGATCATATCCGCTTTAATACCTATTCTTCCCAGTTAGTCTTCCGAGCTATTAGTCATTAGTTTTGCCTTCTTACTTACTAATGACTAAGTTTTACATAAAAGATTGAACCTGGGGCAGAGTAATTGTGAAAGATACCCGAGACGTACGAGGAGTGTCAGACGGGCCAGTGGAGACATCTACTGTGCCATTGAGATGCTGCACTAAGCATTTTACTAGCGCTAGACCCAAACCAGTACCCTGAACTGCCTTTTGGGTCATCCCCTGACCGCGATGGAATTTATCAAAAATATGTCTGAGGTCTTCTGGAGAAATCCCCTGACCAATATTGCTCAAACTCATCACAATCTGCTTAACCGATTGCTGGATTTGCTCAGTTACCTCGATCACCACTGTAGTATTTGGGTGAGAATACTTACCAGCATTGGTTAAAAGTTCCAGCAAGATACGGTTAAGGCTCTCAGCGTCGGTGTTGATAAAGAGCGATTTTAGTGAACTATTGATTGTTAAGGTTAAGCCTTTCTCCGCCCATCTGTACTCAAAGGATTTAGCCAAGTGCTTAATCATCGGCATCAGGTCAATTTTTTGCAGCTGCAATTGGGACTGGTCAGATTCCAGCTGCTGTAGACTCAACAGGTCGTTAATTAGCTCAATTTCTTGATTACACTGTTGCTCAAGGATTTCTAGATATTTGGCACGACGCTCAAGATCAAGTTTGGGTTGACGTAACATCCGAATCGCTAGACTCATTGCAGTCAAAGGTGTCCGCAATTCATGATTCATGCTACTGAGAAATTCGTCTTTGAGCCGATTTAATTCCTTTAACTGACCCATTTGCTGGCGAGTTCTTTCGTATAACTCTGCCTGAACTTTCAGACTATGTTGTAACTGAGCCGTGCGTTCTTCAACAAGGGATTGTACTTGCTGGAGAGTCTGATTTTGGATAATAGTGCTACTAACTTGTCTACTGACCCACTTGACCAAGTTGATTTCATTCTCTAGCCAAGGGCGAGGTTGACTATTTTGCAAGACCAAGAACCCCAAAACCTTAACGGATAGCAAACCATGATTATCTGCCCCAACCAGAGGACAGATCAGTAACCCTGGCAATAGGAGCTGATCTAGGAGTGAGATGCTCTGGTGGTCAGATTTACCAATCGGGTGATCTGGTCTATGGGTAATGACTATCGGTTCAGGGGCTTGCTTGAGAGCCTGTTGGTACCAAGAACACTCAGAAACTGGGAAGGATTTATTTAACAGTGCGTCTCCTGTTGAAAATAGATCAGTAGTCGAGGTTTCCTGTAACCATTCACAAACCACTGTCAGATCATGTTTTGGTGAATGCTGTCCTGGTAGAGAGCAACACAGGGGATTCGTTTCATCTAACAGTAGCAGTAGTGCCCGTGACACCTGAAGTGCTTCAGCAACAGCTGTGGTAGCTATCTGGAAAATCTCCAGGAGATTGAGAGAGCTATGCATCACTTGACTCAATTGGTTGAGCAGAGTTTGGTCTCGAGTAGCCGCCTTCACTTGGTGGGTTAGCTGAACTTGAGAAATTGCTACCGATACCCATTGGGAAACAACAATTAACTGTTCTTGCTCTGTCTTTGTCCATTGGTAAGGCTGGGCTTTTCCTAAAACAATTACCCCGTTGACTACAGACTGAAACTTTGTGGAGGTCTTCAGTATTGCCCTGGCAGATAGCACTTCTTCACCCAAATCTAAGTTAGACCAAGCATCGGATGTTTGCCAATCTGAAATTGCCAGTACTGGGCCACTGCCTAAGTCATCCTCTGTGGTTAAGAGTTCAAGCAGTTGCACTGGATTTTTATGGTATCGGTGTTCTGGGTCGAGGTGTTGATCAGCACGCCACCAGGCTAGTTGGGGTGTAGTGCTAGGGTTAGCCAGTGCCCCAATTAAACAGCTATCCACCTGAAAACTCTCTCCTATAGCCTTGGCGAGTATCGCCAACAGAGTTTGCGTGTCTGAGGTATTTAGTATCGTGTTAGCAATTTGTTGCCCGATCTGAGCTAACTCTGTCGGGTAAGGCATGAGTGAACCGTGATGCTCCTGGCTAAAGGTTGGTTCAAATGATGTACCTGAGAGACGGGACTTGATGGAATTTACTCTTGGGGCAAAAATCGCGCTTTCTGCATCCATTATGCTTGTTGCACAACTTGTGAATACTGGTCTTGACTAGAGCAACTGTTAAAACAGTAATCTCGCTAGGATTAGTGTTCCCGGCATCAGAGTGCTTTTGATCAAGAGATTGGAGTTTTTTACGACAACCGACCGACACACCCGTTCAATCATCACTCTGGTTAGGACTCGTGTCAAAATAACCATTACAGTTTTTTTTATAAAAGCTATATCTCACAATTTATTTCAGATAAAATTTGTACAACTTATTTTGACATGGCTCCTTAGAGGAGAAGCTGTGGGTCGGTGGCACAACTTCCATCATGTAATCGTCACAGTTGAGTTAAACTTTCCCCCGGTGCGCTTACAGTCGTCGAATTTAATTCCCGTGATTGTCGCGCCTCCAAGGCCGTGAGCAATCCCTCACGGCCTTGGGTCGCGCCTATCGGCTTTCGCCGACGCGGGGCGCGAACGGGCGCGCACCGCGATATCAAAATGGTTACTGCTCAAGATTCGTTTACCCAATTAATTGTGATCGGTAGATTGGGTGAGGGCTTTTTGGAGTTTCGACCTAAGCACAGAGCGTAAAAATCCCAATCAGTTGGGTAGACTACTAGTACCTGGAAACCCAGGAGAGAATTGAGAAACTCCAGATATCTCCCCTGGGATTGAAATCGATTCACTTTGAACACCTTAAACACCTTGAGCACCTTTTTATACCGTTTTTTAAACAAAACTGATTTAAAACTTCAATTCAACACCACTAGGAGCGCTTATTTCTAGCTTGTTTTTGAGCTTCCTCACTGTTTTTTCGATAAAGTATAACCCGATAACGAGCTATCTGGTAGCGTTGGTCATCAGGTTTTACCGTCTCCATTAGATTTGATGCCCGTTCCCACTTAGCTGCCACATCTAACCATTGAGCTGAGGTTTCGACACTTTCCCCTGCTGCGGCTGCTTCTTGAGCTAGGCGCATTGCCTCAGTAAAGGGGTCCCGAGTAAAGGGGGGGTCTGGATTACTAGAAGATCCCTCGGAAGAAGAATTGGCTGGGTCTTTTGCCCAATGGTCGGCTTGAGTTGGGTAATGGGATTCGATTTCCCTCCCAAACCAATCATTCAGTAACCAACCTACTAGGATCAGGAATAAACCCAAACCTAACCCAATCACAACACCTTGCCGCAATCGACCTTTTTTACGTAGTTGACCGTAAGAAGCTGGCGGTAAGACCAGTTGCTGAATCGGTAGTTTTTTTTGGCTCAGTTGACGGGAAAATCCTGGTGTTAGAGCCAGTTGCTGGCTTGGTAGGTTTTGCCGATTGTTGAAGGTTTGAGCCAGTTGCTTGAAGAAATTTGGCCTAGTAAGGGTGATGTCTTCGTACCACAACAGCTGATTGTCTGGGTCACGGCTAATTTCTTCTAACCAGAGTAATTGTTCCTCTCGCACGATGCGGCTGTTGATCCTGACACGACGAATGTTACGCGGTGAAATCTCTTCCAGAATTTCCTGGATTTGACTGACTAGAATCGATTGTTCCAGCTGTTCTGGTTTTGCTGCTTCACACAAAACTTGCAATACACCATCAGCCAGAATGGCTCTAGTTCTCACCCCAAAATCGGCTAATCGTTCATTCAGTGTTTGAATAATTGCCACCACGCTACCCTGGTGGGCTTGTCTAGCAATATCTTCCATGGTACCAGACATTTTTTTTAGCTATGACATTGGATTAGTGTGTTTGACTTTACTTAATATAGTTTTTCCCTTTAGAGTACCAGGATCTTCCATTAGTGCATGTATTGTTAATTTTTCTTCCCCCGTGGAGACCGCCGCTAAAACCCAGGTTGCTCTAGTAATTATCATAATCATGAGGTACATTTTTTGATTAACCCTACCAGTAACGGAAAACAATACTCGATTAACTATTATTAAAAACACTCCTGAATTCCGAAATAATTAGGTGCGCGTTCACGGTTAGCTTTGAAAAAGCGCGGGGTCGCACCGCTGCATACTCCGGAATAATTTGTACCTCACAAAAATGATAAAGACAGAGTTAAATCACATCGAGTAGGGCCAATGGCCCCCACAGTTCGAGTAAACAGCGGCTTCGGACTGCTGTCAAAGGTTGTAGGGAAACCTACTATGAAAGTAAGTGACTTTTTGGTAATGTCTGTAAAATCTCATGCACGTGGTTGTCAGACCATTATCTCCTTCAAAACTGACCGGTGCGCTTACAGTCGTCGAATTAAATTCCCGTGGCGGGGCGCGAACGGGCGCGCACCGCAAATCTTTGATGGGTTTGCCGGGAATTCACATGGTGACCATTGACTACTGCCTGAAAAGATGAAAAAATAAAGTCTGTGAGCAGGAGGTTTCTAGATGCTGTTAAAGTCCACCACTCGTCATATCCGAATCTATACAGCAGAGGTTAAAAACAACGAACTAGTCGGGAGTGATAACGTTTTAACCTTAGACATTGACCCCGATAACGAGTTCAATTGGAATGAAGATGCTATACAGCAGGTTTACCGGAAGTTTGATGAGTTGGTTGAATCCTACAGCGGATTTGATTTAACCGAATACAACCTGCGTCGTATCGGTTCTGACCTAGAACACCTTGTGCGATCGCTTTTGCAAAATGGACAAATTAGCTACAATACCGAAAGCAGAGTGATTAATTACAGTATGGGGTTGCCCCAAGTAGAACCTCATAATTAAGCAGTAGGAGATAGGCAGACAAGCTACTTTCAAACAAACCAAGTCACGACCGGATCAAATAACTAAAGCCCATGTCTGCCTTGATACCCAGCCACAATTTAGTCGGTTGGCTTGACCAAACCATGCTTTTATTGATCAATCCCGTGCTTAGTAAAAGGAAGTCAGACGTGGTAGTTTAGATGTGGTAGCTTAGAAGGTTAATCTTGTCTACAGAAAAAAAATTCAATCCCTGGAGTTATAAGCCTTGGTGGTGCCAACCCTGGTCAATACTATTGACCGGATCTGTCATCCTATTAAGTATATGGGTAGTTTTCAAAACCATCTGGATCACGCTACTCGCTGCTATGCCAATTATGCTTTGGTGGACGTACTTTTTGCTGATCTGGCCTGAGTTAATCAAGAGTAGTGTGATGAGTGAGGGGACGGCATCAATATTGCGCAATGATTAATACATAAAACGTAATCCTGACCTTCCCCATAGACCCGCTCGGTAACCATTGCTGCGAACGAATGTATCGCGCGCAACTCATTCATGATAGAAGTAAATCATTAACCAGCCCGTAAGTCAAGCGCTACAATCTTTAATCAATGGGCTGATTTTGGCACTTCCTTTGTGGGCACATAATTCCTTCAAAGAAAGCTGTGCTAATGTTAACCCGGTTCCATCAGGCTATCTTTAGCAGCAAAGAGTTTCATGGACAATCCGGCGGCAACGCTCCACTGCCCAAATCATCAATGTCAGGCTCCCAATCCCCAGACCAACAAGTTCTGCCAAAAATGTCGCACGCCGCTGCTCAGACGATACTTGTGGGCTATTGGGTCAGGCATAAAAGCCGCTCAACCGGGAGAACTTATTGCTAAGCGCTACCTCGTGATTCACTCTCGTGTTGTTTTAGATACTCAACCAGCGGTACCGCCAGAGACCCCACTAGAGATTCCTCAAACCATAACCCCATACTTGAGACTGGTTTCCTATGGATTACACCTGCCTCAAGTGTATGGTCTGCTAACACCGAAGCCAAGGCATAACAAAGAGATTTGGTTACTCGAAGGAGTACCAATTCAGGCAACAGGGAACATTAATAATCTAGGACTTCTGTCACCAGAACTGACCAGCGTCTGGAAAAATGCCTCACCAATACGCCAACTCAACTGGCTGCAGCAATGGGCTTCACTATGGCAACCTTTGAGCCGAGAAGGAGTAGGGTCTAGCTTACTGAAATCAAACCTGGTGCGGGTGGAAGGAGCCTTGCTAAGGTTATTGGAATTGGAGCGTGATCAAACGCCAGCACCAACCTTAAAACAGCTGGGTCAGCTGTGGTCACAACTGCTTCAGGGAGCTTCCCCTGTTATTAGTGAGTTTTACCAAAAACTTTGTTCCCAGCTTACAAAAGGACAGATACAGACATCAGAGCAGCTGTTAGCATTACTGGCGAAAGGGTTGTTTGAATGCCGGTCATGGCAATCGAGAACCTATAAGACTCTCACTCGTACCGATACCGGTCCGGGTCGTAGCCACAATGAAGACGCTTGCTACCCTCCTAATGGTAAGCTAATTAGCTCTTCAAGAGGGAAAGAAGCGATCGCAATGGTTTGCGATGGCATTGGTGGACAAGCAGGTGGTGAAATTGCCTCCCAACTGGCAATTGACACTCTGCGACAACAGCTCAAACAACTGCCAGCTAAACTGGAGGTGTGGAACCCAACCACTCTAAGCCTGGAATTGGAAAATGCTGTCTGTGCTGCCAATGACTCCATTAGCCAACGCAATGATCATGAGAACCGATTTGATCGGCAGCGTATGGGAACAACCTTGGTCATGGCTAGAACCCATGCCCATGAAATATACATTACCCATGTCGGGGATAGCAGAATCTATTGGGTGAGTCGCCATGGTTGTCACCAAGTTACTCTAGATGATGATTTAGCCTCTCGAGAAGTGCGGCTTGGATATACCCTTTACCGACATGCTCTACAACAACCAACATCTGGTGCCCTAGTGCAAGCTTTAGGGATGGGTTCATCAACCACACTACACCCCACTGTACAGCGCTTGGTGTTGGATGAAGATTGTGTGTTTCTGCTGTGTTCTGATGGTCTTAGTGACAATGACCGAGTCGAGCAGTACTGGGAAACAGAAATCCTGCCCATTCTCGACGGTCAAATTGATCTCAAGAAAGCAGCAGAACGAATCATTGAGCTTGCTAATACCAAAAACGGACACGACAATGTCACGGTGGGGTTGATTTACTGTCAAGTCACACCAAGCCAGCCTTCGATGCCCATCCAACTATCACCCCCACGGCTAGAATCCATTGGCAATCTCGAGACCAACAATACTCTAATGTTAAACGTTAAGAGTGATCAGCAACCCGCTTCTATTGATGAACAAAAAACAGCGTTGCTCACACTTAACATCATCGAAGATGGGGAAGCCTCTGGTGACCAAAATCCTAATTATTCAGCTTCAACCTCTCCTGAGAAGACTGGGAGACTGTTGTTGGGAATATTCGTGCTTTTGGTGTTAGGGGGGGTAGTCGTTTATCTGTTGAGTCCAGTGTTGAGTCTAAAGGCGAGTGGACAGATAAATCGCTTCCTGAGTGGGGTTTTTAGTCTTGGTAAGGGGCAAGAACTAACCGGTTCTAAAACCACCCCTACACAGAGTCCAGAAACTAAAGCTATCCCAGGACAAACTCCTGAGTCCGTGACCCTTGCTAAGCCAGCTGCCTTAATTAAAAACCAAGATATTATTAGAACAGTGGGTCAAACTGTACAACTTTTGGTTAACCCTGAAAAGCAATCAATCCTTGGGAGAGTTCCTGCTGGTAGCGTTTTGCAGGTTATTGCCAGAAAAAGGTATCCTCAGGAAGAGACTTGGTGGATTAAATTAAGAGTTTGCTCACCCGGAACCAACACAACTGATATTTCATCGGATCAAATGGCTAGCTCCCCCAAAGTTGGCTCATCCTCAGTACCGTTAAACTCTAAGCAGACTAAACCCTCTGCTACCTTGGTGTCACAGGGACAGGAAGGGTGGATAAGAGAAAAGGAGATTTTACCTATGATGGCTCGTGATTTTACACCAACCCCAACACAAGCCAGTCAATGTCAGAAAAATACCCCTCCGTCTAATTCCCCTAGACCTATTCAATCTCCGTAAGTCTTGAGCAAGTAGTCAAAAGCTTATCGCTTTTAAGTTAATGCTCACCAAAGCTTTCTGACTAACCACTCAACTGCTCAACTAAGAACTGAAAACTAATGATGTCCTATTAATGACCAATTCCTCATTATTGATAGCGCCAATACCACCCAACACTCGATAGACTGATCCTCACATCGGTATATTCCCTATAATGATGAACCTTTAATGTCTGGTATCGAAAATCCTTGCCTCAGTTTAGCGATCGCTCGTCTATCTGCCGCTGGCAGAGAAAACTTGGCTATCTGGGTGCTGAAAGCTCCTTACCCAGGGGGTATGGTTCATCATGATTCTACTTGGTCTGAATATATGACTAAGTCCTGGCTGGCTTGGCAGGACATGTTTTCTCCATTTTCAAACCATGTGCCGATTAGTGGTCATCACAACCAGTATCCCACCACTTTGCCCTCACAGAATCAAAACGGTGCTACAGGTCCGGAGATTAGCTACAGTGGTCGTTTGATGCAAGGTTTGGGCATTGACCTCTGGCAGTGGCTGTTTCAAGGCTCAATTCGCAATGCCCTCGAACGAAGTCAAGGCATTGCCTTGGGACAAAATAAACCCCTTCGCCTGCGCTTGGAAGTTCGCGCTCCAGATTTCATTCCCCTCCCCTGGGAAATTATGCAACCCATGGCGGGTAAACAGGCAATTTCCCTCTCTCAGCAAATTCTGTTTAGCCGCACCACTAGTGATGTAGACGCCCTCGAACCCCTGCGCTCCCACCAGGCTCTCAATATTTTGTTAGTTCTAGGAGAGAAGGTTCAAAAATTAAATGGTTCGACTACCAATTTGGATCTCGAAAAAGAAGCGGCTACCTTGGTAAATGCCCTTCAAGCTGGTAGAGCCGCTCAAACTTCTAGGAACCAATCCGTTCCACCAGTTACCTGCAACGTCTCAAAACTAATACAACCGACACCAGGTGAACTGATTAAAGCACTCGAAACTGGTGCCTATAACATCCTATTCTATGCTGGTCATGGTGAAAGCGCACCAGACGGAGGTTTGCTATTTTTACGCTCGGATGCGAAAATTAGTGGTACGGAATTGGCTCAGGTTCTGGTGCGCACCCAGGTTGCCTTAGCTGTATTCAATGCCTGTTGGAGTGCCAAACCTGACCAAGTGAATTCCCAAACCATTCCCCGTAGTAGTTTAGCTGAG
Source organism: Moorena sp. SIO4G3 (assembly GCF_010692305.1). Taxonomy (NCBI): domain Bacteria; kingdom Bacillati; phylum Cyanobacteriota; class Cyanophyceae; order Coleofasciculales; family Coleofasciculaceae; genus Moorena; species Moorena sp. SIO4G3. Next base: position 82,049 of record NZ_JAAHIG010000007.1, read on the forward strand.
GTGCTTATTCACCACGGTGTCCCAGCAGTTTTGGGGATGCGGGACTCCATTGCTGACCAAGAAGCCGTGAGTTTTATTCAATCATTCGCCCAAGCCTTGGCGGAGCGCATGCCAATTGACCATGCTGTAGCTGTGGCCAGACAGCATATGTTGACCCTTTACAAGTTTAACCAACCAGCCTGGACCTTGCCTATCCTTTATATGCATCCTCAGTTTGAAGGGGAGTTAATCCAACCGGTGGGAGAAGGAATTACAGAACTGCCCACCATCACCTCAAGCTGGCTTGAAAATCCACCCCCAACTGCGTCTTTGCGTTCCATAGGAAAAACCGATCAGGTCTGGCCGATTCGAGGTGGATTGATGCGAGTGGGACGCCTACAATCTCACAACGATTTGGTGATTCCCGAAGTTTGTGTGAGTAAGCAACATGCTGAAATTATCTGCCGTGATGCTTTCACTGACCAAGGCTCGGATCCAACTTACTTCTTGAGGGATTTTTCTCGTAATGGTACGAGAATATTGATCGATAATGGTTGGAAAACTGTTCATCATCAGGAAGTTCAGCTAAGGTCGGGTATTCAGCTTAAGTTTGGTGGTCCTCGTGGTCAGATCTTTGAGTTTATTATTGACTCCCCAGAATCTTGAGTAGGACTATCCTCGTGCCGAAGATAAACTCAAGCTTATGCTGTTAACTATGCTGTTAACAATGGGAGTTTCACAAGGATACTGGTTAGAGTCAAATGGCAACTAGTGGCTGTCTACCTAAGGGAGCCTCTCAATAGCTCACTAATATCACACATAAGTTGATGAACGAAAGTGCTGTTGCCATGGTAATTAAACACGCGCTGAGAAGTCCAGATTATTTTTTCAGCTGTTGCGGAACTTCCTCAAAAATTGATGTAGCTATTTTATGTCAGGTTTCATCTACTAACCCAAACAGGAGGGGCATTATGAACAGCCAAGCTATTCAATATCAAGAACATCAACAATCATATTTTGAGGATACTTCGGTTCAAATCCAAGAAGAACTACTAGAATTATTACAGTCAGAAGAGGAGTTTTATCCTTGGGATCCAACTGATCCAGAAGCAGAAGCTTATTTTGCTGAGCTAGAAGCAGGTTTTTCCCTCAACGAAATCCAAGATGACCAGGAAATTGCTCAGGCTTCTCTTGCCTTTTTTGAGCGACTAAATCAGTGTTGGGAATTACCTCTCGAATCGAGCCTCGAATCGAGCCTCGAATCGAGCCTCGAATCCACCATTGACTCGTTGAAGGCAGCTTTAGCTAACGGGTGTGCGTCTTGCATGCCTCCCGAATGGCTCGAAGCGATCGCTTCGAGAGCTCAAGAGGTTGTTCACAAGAACTTGTCCTTAGCAGAGCAACTTGTGCTTTGTGTCAAGCCATTGTTACAAAACTGGACAGAAGACGATCTATTGGTGTTAGCTCGTCCGTGGGCTTACGCCATGCGCAGTAGCTCAGACTCCATGAATGTCAGTGCTTCAGTTAAATCTGAACAGTGGCACTCTTTGTCTTCTATCCAACAAGTCCGCCTAAGCCTAGAAGTAGCTCATTCGGCTCTGATCGAACTAAACAATCACACTAGTAACTAATCATCTGACTAATCATCTGACTAATCATCTGACTAACCATCGATATTAACATATTAGTGTCGTAACTGGTCTTAGTGATTAGCGTAATTACTGATTAGTCATCACCGCCAAGCTGGGTTTGAACCGAAAAACCGTTTTCCGGTTCTGTATTTACCTAGATTAATTGTAATCCGGACATGATAGTTATCCCAAGTTGCATTGATATGTAGCACCATTACCTCCCATCTTCGTAATCTGTGGTTTCTGACGTCTACCCCATCCAGAATGCACTTTTATAGCGGTTTTCAGGTTTTTATTCCGATTATGACAGCCGGTGATTGCACTCGGAATTTCCTAGAGGCGTGCTGTGTATTCTACGCTCGCTGGAAACCGCTATAAATTTTTAATCTACTCCAAGGTAGCTTAACGGGTTAATGCTATCAATAGATGGCTTTTTGCAATCAAGAAAATCAAAAAATTTTGAACATTGACACAAGACTACAGGTAGCTGGGTAACAGTGGTAGTAAAAGCGTGACAAAATAATAAACCAAAGGGGCAGTGAACACATAGCTGTCTGTTCGGTCTAAAATGCCACCATGACCAGGAATTAATTGCCCGGAATCCTTGACACCAGCATCCCGTTTCATTAAGGACTCCGTTAAGTCTCCTAAGAGGCTAGCTACACCAATGATTACTCCGAGCATCATGCCACTCAACTGCCAGCACGGCCAATTCAGATACCAAGCTCCTGCGATTCCTACAGCAATACTACTGACAAGGCCAAATATAGCGCCTTCCACAGTTTTTTTAGGACTGATCATAGAAAGGCGAGTGCGACCAAAAAATTTGCCGAAGGTGTAAGCTCCGATATCTGCTGCCCAAATACAGCTAAATGCTAGGAGAGTTGAAGTTAACCCAGCAGGTAAATCACTCAGATTAATCGAAAAATTAGACCAGTATCCACTGCTGGGTAGGTTCGTAGCGGCGACTGTAGCATCTCTAGCTAGGGAGGACGTTTCAGTCAAATCAGTCAAACCCACTCGCAGACGGACCCAATACCCGGGCAGATAACCACCATAGAGTAAACCTAATATGGAAGCCCCAATATCCGCAATGGTTGCTATCTTGGGTTGGAACAGTAAGTAAAAGCAAATAAATGTTCCAGCAATGGGAAACACCGCATCAGCCAGGGTTGGTGAAATGGTAGCTGTAATTAGTAGTAGCTGAGACACAAACATGGTGCTTTTGGTTGCTGGCACCATGCCTTTTGCTTTTACTAGTTGAAAAAGTTCTAACTGACCTAAATAGACAATGACACAGAAGCCGATGGTAAAATACCATCCCCCAAGTAAGATCATCCCCATCGCCAGGGCGATCGCAACTATTCCACTAAAAATCCGTAACCAGGGCATATGACGTTTTTTTTTGACACTCCTGTTCTCACACAAGAACAGGTTATTTATATTATTATTGTTAATTTTGTTCCCTGAAGGGGTCTATTCCTTACTCTAACTTCTCACCACTAAGAATAAAAATGGGGTTAACTGCTGCAAATGTTTGATAATTCCCCCGTGTCTCTAGGCGATTGACGGCTGACTGAACGACTTCGATATTGCGAGCCTGTAACTCCGCTAAGCCTTCTGAGATGGCATAGAGTCCTTCTAGATTGTTGGTGGTTGCTACTATCCTCCCTGGAGATTCTAGGTAGGGCCAGACTTCTTTGAGTAGAGTTTTGATTGGTCGTCCTCCTTCAAGGCAAACTCGGTGGGGTTTTAATGGTAGATCTTTGAGACATTCTGGGGCGTTACCTTCGATGACTTCTACGTTGGTGACATTAAAGCGATCGCAATTGTATCGAATCAGGTTGGCTACTTCTTCATCCCGTTCTACAGCAATAATCTCACTTTTGGGACACAGTAGTCCAATTTCTACAGGAATGGTACCGGTTCCAGCACCGATGTCCCACAACCGGTCTTGGCTTCCTAGTCGTAGAGCAGAAATGATCAGCAGCCTGACTTCTCGCTTACTTAAGGGAATACCGGGTAGGCGTTCAAAGAGGTGATCTGGGATTCCAGGAGTAATGTACGGCCAAATTGGGGATGACATTTGTGGTATTTAGGTTTCGGGGTATTTTTTTTACTTTAGTTATTTTGATTTATTAAACTAAGCAATTCAGGTATATAACACATAAAAGTTTGAATAAAAAGTATTATAAATACAGCGATTATTTACCTGTTAGTCTATTTTTATAAGTTTAATATCATCAAAGGATTACTGTGTCTATTTTTGATAGTTTTAGATTTTATTGTTTATCATAAATAGGATATAAATTTTATTACAAATTAGCATCCCTTTGTCCGAAATAACCATAAATATTTACAAAGATTATAACCTTGATCATACTTATGAGGTACATTCAATTTTATTCCCTCTTTATTAAGGGGGTAAACCCCCAATAAGCTGGTATTCATTTAAATTTTATCGTTATGACAGCAGGGGAGCTCGAATCCCCCCTAACCCCCCGCTCGTAAGGGGGGAATGGGAGCAGGGGAGAGGGTTTGACGGTTTTTTTATAACTGAATAATACCCAATTTAAATGGGCAAGAGCTTACCTCTGTGCAGCGCTACTCCCGACTCCGTTGGGCTTGCGCTTACAGTCGTCGAATTAAATTCGCCACGGGTCGCACCGCTCCCGACTCCCTCGGTGCGCTTGACCCGTAATTAAATTCGCCACGGGTCGCACCGCTCCCGACTCCCGACTCCCATTAAGCCAGCACGAGGTACCTGATCTAATTGAGAACTACTATACTAAATAATCTTTAGGGTTTGGAGGCTGGGGTCGCTACAACCGGTAATTTGACCACCTAAGGTTAGAATTTTTTGGAGGTATTCAATAGTAGTTGATTTGATTTGTTCTCCTGGCATTAGGGCTGGTATTCCTGGTGGATAGGGACAGATTAATTCGGCACTGATCCGGTTGATGGTTTCGGTTACCGGTAGGGTTTCGGTGGGAGCAAAGAAGGCTTCACGGGGGGAGAGTAAGGGTTGCAGGTTACAGGTTGCAGGGTGCAGGTTACAGAAGGCAGGTTGCTCAGTGGAGGAATTGCGATTATTTTGGGCAACTTTGATGAAAGCTTGTACAAGTTGCTGAATATCGGTTTGGGTATTGCCTAGGCTAATGATAAAGGTTAAGTGGTGAAGTGTGGGTAACTCCGCTGTGACACCAAACTGTTGATCAAGAATTTCATCGGCTTCAAACCCACTTAATCCTAATTCGGTCACTCTTACGGTTAAGCGAGTTGGGTCTAGGGCTTGGAATCTTCGGGGTTTAATTAGTTCTAAACCTGGAATTTGGCTGATTTTACTTCTGGCATCCTGGGCTAGCTGCAAGGTATGACTCATTAGTCGTTCTCCATGGAGTGCCATTTGTTGTCGTGCGGCATCTAGGGAAGCGAGTAGTAAGTAACTGGGACTGGTGGATTGAACTAGCTGTAATGCTTTACTCAACCGCTGAGCATCAATGCGATTGCCCTGAATGTGCAACATCGATGCCTGAGTCATGGCACCGAGTACTTTATGAGTTGATTGTACGCTTAAATCGGCTCCGGCTGATAGGGCATCTAGGGGTAAATCGGGATGGAAGGCAAAGTGAGGTCCATGGGCTTCATCCACCAGTAGGGGAATATTATGTTGGTGAACTATTTTTGCGATCGCTTTTATGTCACCACAGATCCCCTGATAGGTTGGATAGACCATCATTACTGCTTTGGTGTCCGGATGCTGATTCAGGGCTTGTTTAACTGCAGTTGGGGTGATGCTATAAACCAAGTCAGTGGATGGGTCGTACTCGGGGTTAATAAAGATCGGGATAGCACCACACAAGACTAATCCTGCGATCGCGGATTGGTGGATATTGCGCGGTAACAGGATTTTCTCCCCGGTATAGCAGGTGGCTACTATAGCAGCCATCACCCCACAAGTAGAACCGTTGACTAGGAACCAAGTTTTGCTAGCACCAAAGGCTGCTGCTGCTAGGTCTTGAGCTTCTTGGATTACCCCTTCTGGAGCAAAAAGATTATCTAACTCCGGTAATTCTGGCAAATCAGCCCGAAATACTGATTTTCCTAGCAAATCCGCTAATGGCTCAGGTATTCCCTTCCCTTGTTTGTGTCCTGGTGCATAAAAGGCTGCATGGGGCTTCTGGGCTGATGCCCGCAGAGCGTCTAATAAAGGTGTCTTTTCCTGAGAAGGTGGTCGATTGTTCACAAATTTTTCCCAATGGCTCTAGCTTATCAAAAATCGGGCGTTGCTGATTCTGGTATGGCGCACGCCCCCCTAACCCCCCAATTCTGGGGGGAACAAAACTATGAAAGTCCCTTCCGGTGCGCGCCTCGTGGCGAGTAAATCGCCCTTGGGTCGCACCGCAAAGTTGGGGGACCCACGGGGGCTTTAGCAAAACCGGATGATCGCGCATTCATTCCTTTATTCAGCAACGCCAAAAATCGAGCCAATTTTAAACCTTTGTCAGAGAAGGAGGGATTAAAAACCAGTGGACTAGGGGAATCGCAAAAAGCTATATCCTTGATCAAACTATAAAGGAATTGGTCAGCTAATGATCTCAACTATTACTGACTCACTAGTTTTTTAAATTCCGTTTATTGCTAGTAACAAATAATTAACTAAATTGTCCATGCACGGCTAGATACGGGCAGGCATAAATTGCTTGCTGATTGATAACCAGGATATCGATAATTTTTAATTTATATTATGTCCGAAAGTTTGGATCACTGATAGCTTAGACGTTTCAGATCACTTTATAATCAGAGATAGTCTCTATCCACACCCTTGCTCCACAATGTAAGGGATTATCAGGACGATACATTACTCTACATGGTCCATTGACTTCCACGGTATGACCATAAGTGTTTTTAGACCCTCGTTTTACGGTAATCACAGGGTTGCGCTCTCCGGTCTTGAGATTTTGGCGAATCACTTTCTGGTTAACGTGAATCACTGCAGGAGTGTAATTTGTACGCTTTGACCAGTTCCGCTTTGGACCGCGAGTGCCGGGCGTGACCACTGGCATGCCATCAAACAGAGGAATCACCCAAGTTCTACCCACTTTATAGGCTCCTTTGACTCTGCCTTTACCCAGAAGGTAACGGACGCGAGTGGCGGAAACACCTAGTAAATCGGCGGCTTGTGCAGTGGAAATCATCATGGCAGTTTAACCATTGCGTTTACTATACTGTTTAATTTAGCATAATTTTAGTTAAAATGCAAGCTTTAAAAAAAACTATTGCACTTTAGCAATGTAAAATACTATCAGTGAAGTAAATAAGGTAATAGTGGTAAATAGGGTAAGTGTGGGGAGGTGGAAAGAAAGTGCTAGGTATGAATGGAACTGGAGTACAGAAAAACTATTGCACTCTAGGAATAGATTGAGTTAGTGGTTGTTCAAGGCTTGATACTGATGACTGATATGGTAAAAATGCGATGCTCGGTAGAGCCGCTAAGCGAACACAGTATCTTGTTAGAGAATGGAACTTGGAGAAATAAGAACTATTGCACTGTCGCAATCGACTGATTCCGTAGGTGATCAAACCTTGGTCTGTTCGACTCAAGTGAAAAAAAATACCAATTAACGTAGGGTGGGCAAAGCCATCATTTAATTAATACTCATTGGAACCAAACTGTTTTTGCCCACCCTACAAGTAAGACAAATACCAATTAACGTAGGGTGGGCAAAGCCATCATTTAATTAATACTCATTGGAACCAAACTGTTTTTGCCCACCCTACAAGTAAGACAAATACCAATTAACGTAGGGTGGGGAAAGCCATCATTTAATTAATACTCATTTGAACCAAACTGTTTTTTGCCCACCCTACAAGTAAGACAAATACCAATTCAAGTAAGGTGGGAAAAGCAATCATTTTATTAATACTCATTGGAACCAAACTGTTTTTGCCCACCCTACAAGTAAGACTTCCCCCGATTCCCGATTCCCGATTCCCGATTCCCGATTCTTGATTTCCTGTTCAAGACTAATGGGATTAAGGACTAACGACCAAATTCTAATCGTACCATCCTCCCCACCACTAACTAGAGTGTTTCCATCTGGACTAATCGCAACTGACCAAACCCAGCCATCATTTCCAGAGAGAGTGCGCAGCAATTGTCTACTGTCTACATCCCACAACTTGATAGTTTTATCACTGCCAGCACTAGCGATAGTTTTGCTATCGGAACTAATCGCAATGGAGAGAATTGGTGCGGAGTGACTTTCGAGGATAGCTAATTCTTCGCCACTGTTGATATCCCACAACTTGACGATTTTATCAACACTAGCAACTAGGATGTTGCTATCTTCACTAATGGCAATATCAGAAATCTGACCAGGTTGTTTTGAGATGGTTTTCCGCAATTCTAGGGTGGATAAATCCCAAATCTTGATAGAACGATCTGACCCCCCACTGGCACTAACCAAATGTTTTCCATCTGGACTAATCGCAACAGCAGTAACCCAGTCGGAATGCTCGGTAATGGTGCCTAAACTTTGGCCAGTGAGGACATCCCACACCATAACGGTTTTGTCAGGAGAGCCACTTACTAGGATTTTGCCATCGGGACTAATTGCTATTGATCTGACTATACCCGTATGTCCTTTCAAGGTACGAGGTGGTGCTCCAGTTTCTAGGTTCCAGATATTAATTTGTCTTTCTGTTGCGGCAGCGAGACGTTTACCATCAGCACTGATTACTAGAGCACTGGGCGTTCTGGTAAAGTCTTTGATCGTCTTCTGTAGCCTACCATCCCTGAGATTCCAAAACTTGATGGTTTTGTCTTTACTGCTGCTAATTAGGGTTTGGCTATCTGGACTAATGGTAAGAGAATTAACATCTGACCGATGACCTGAAATTAGTTGAGTCAGCTGAGCCTCTTGCCACGACTGGGCTAGCAATGGTTGTTGATAATGTGAGCGTCCTAGGGTTACCGGATAGACTATCCCTGTAGCCATAGTTAAGATAACCGTAGTGCTAGATATATAGGACTTACGAAGTTTATTTGGTTTTGCCCCCCTAACCTCCCAGCGAGCAATCCCTCGCTGGGGGGAACTACTCTTAAAGTCCCCCAAGTTTGGGGGATTTAGGGGGCAATGGGTAAGTCCTGATATAGCCAACAGCGCTATTAATCCTTCCCTAAACATTAGTTGGATTTTTATCACCCCTTCACCCTACCAACGCTAATCCATCACCACGGGGTTCAGATGCCGCTACCAAAACCCCTGACTGACGCCAGATAACTTGACCTTTACCAAAATTTATGCTATCTGCCATAACCTGAATGTCATGACCCATCTCAGCTAGCTCCAGAGCAATATGATGGGGTACACTCTGTTCCAATAGGACTTGTGACCCATCCACAAATCGCCATCTGGGAGCATCTAGAGCAGCTTGAGGATTCATCCCGTAATCTACCAGATTAACCACTACCTGTACATGTCCCTGAGGCTGCATGGAGCCTCCCATCACTCCAAAGGGCCCTAGAGGTTGACCATTTTGAGTCAGAAAACCGGGAATAATGGTATGATAGGACCGCTTACCTGGTGCAACTTGATTAGGATGACCGGATTCTAGGGTAAACCCTAAGGCTCGGTTTTGCAAGGCAATCCCAGTGCCAGGAATAACAATCCCACTCCCAAAGCCTTCAAAGTTCGATTGGATAAAGGATACCATTAATTCCCCATCTGCTGCTGCTAGATAAACTGTGCCACCTTTGGGTAAACCGGGTTTTGCTAACGCGATCGCGTTTTCCCCAATTAACTTGCGGCGTTCCCTGGCATACCCATGGTCTAATAGCGTTTCGATTGGGACTTCCATAAACCGGTGGTCAGTGATATGGCGGTGAACATCAGCAAACGCTAGCTTCATGGCTTCGATTTGTAGATGATAGCTTTGGGCTGATTCACGGGGATAGTGGCTTAAGTCAAAACCTTCGATTATATTTAATGCCATTAAGGCCGCCATCCCTTGGGTGTTGGGGGGAATCTCCCATACGGTCAGCTCACGATAGTTAGTTGAAATCGGGTTTACCCACTCAGCTTGGTGGCTAGCTAGGTCAGCTTTGGTCAGCACGCCACCAGTATTAGCCGCAAAGTTTGTGATCGCATCAGCAATTTCCCCTTGATAAAAGCTTTCACCACCACTGTTTGCGATCGCTTTCAAGGTCTCAGCATGATCCTTACTCCCCCATACCTCCCCAGCTACTGGTGCGCGCTGGTTAGGGAAAAATACCTGTTTAAATGGTTCAAATTCTCGTCCAGTCAGGGGAAGATACAGAGCTTCCGCCCGTTTCCAAGCTCTTGCTGTGACTGGGGAGACCGGAAATCCAGCTTCCGCGTATCGAATGGCTGGGGCAAACAATTGCTCAAAGGGTAGTTTTCCCCACCGTTGCCATAAACTACGCCATCCTGATACCGCTCCTGGCACCGTTACCGATAACCAGCCGATAGCAGGAATTTGACTCATGCCAGCAAAATGCTCAAGGGTCAGGTGTTGAGGGCTTTTGCCAGAGGCGTTGATGCCATGGAGTCTACCATCCCATACTAAGGCGAAGGCATCAGAACCGATACCATTAGAGGTAGGTTCAACCACTGTCAATGCGATCGCTGTGGCTATAGCAGCATCTACAGCATTGCCTCCAGCCCAAAACATTTCCATACCAGCTAGGGTGGCTAGGGATTGGCTAGTGGCTACGGCAAATCGATTACCCATGACTACCCGTCGTCTTGATGGGTAGGGATAATGGGTTAAGTTACCCTTGAGCATAATTTTCGATTATCAAATGTTCTGTAGTTATTTTATAGACAAGCTGCATAACCCCTAAGCTTGAGCACTAAGTAAATAATGAGGTTTCCTTCTAATTAGTTGTTTGAGCGATGAATCGATTTAAGTTAGGAGTTAAGGTAAAGCGCTACTAGAAGCTAGGGTAAAGAATCAATGCCTACTAACAACTCAGGTATCAAACCGTTTTCGACATCCATTTATTTCAAAGACCCCCAAGGTGATAGGGGGATCGAGCCGGTTTTTCAATCTAATTCTAGATTAGAGGGTTTCATGGCACATCTAGTCGAGTCTGAGCCAGACAGGAGCGAAGCCGATTGGGCTGCTTGCTTCTTATATCAGTTGAGACAAGCATCTGGTATTTACCGGATTTTATCCATGACTAATCCTGCGATAGTGGTGATCAGAGCTTATCTGTTATTGTTAACCTTATCTGATCAGCTCTTATTCAATTACCTACAGTTTGTTTGTTGGTCTGCATCTCAAGCGATCGCCCATCAGTTGAGTAAATCTCATAATCTTGCCTTACATTATCCTGTAGAGGAATGTTTCATCATTGCTAGTGAAGCAGCCAGCCAGCCAGCTAAACTCCTCAGAGGATTTAATTTTTATGCTAAGTCTTCTATCAATGCCTATGCTTTCAATGCCCTCAAGCGAATTATTAGAAATCAAGTCGCCAAGGAACTCAGGTTAAAATCTATCAAATTTTCTGATTATGGCTTGTTGCGATATTTGGATAAAACCGAACTTGAGCAAGCACTTAATAACTATGGAATCACTAATCAAGATTTCAACTATTATCGTCTGGCTTGGCAATCGTTTAAAGACTACTTTAACGAAATTTATCCTCCCAGCAGCAAGGGAAAGTCTCGCCATCATTCCCCAATTAAATTCCTAAGCCAGCAACAGCTTCACCAAATTGCTATTCGTTACAACCAGCAGTTAAATCGGTTAACTCAAATGGTTAGTTCTGAGTTAAAAATTGCTGATTTTAAGAGGAATAACCCTAAAATAAGTGATTCAGATTGGTTAAGACAAGTAGTACGTTACTCAGCATATGGGCCACGCCCACCCTACGGGAACAGCAATCAGCAATCAGCAATTAGCAATCAGCAATCAGCATATGGGCTACGCCCACGCTACGCGAACAGCAATCAACACTCAGCATATGGGCTACGCCCACGCTACGGGAACAGCAATCAGCATATGGGCTACGCCCACGCTACGGGAACAGCAATCAGCACTCAGCACATTGAAGAAATGCTAGCCATTTGCATCCAAGCGGTGCGGATGTCTCAACACAGGAATTCAGTATCCTTAGATGAGTATGGGGAAATTACTGATATAGCATCTAATCCTTTGGAGGTGGTAATCCAAGAGGAAGAAAAGGATGAGTTGGCTCAAGTTAGGACTATTATCTTAAGAGAATTTACGGCTTTAGATCAGCTAGCTCAAACATCCCTAAGACTTTGGCTTGGTCTAGGCATCAATCAACAAGATTTTATCGAGCTTTTCGGGTTTAAAAAGCAATATCAAATTGCTCGCCAGTTTCAACGTTATTTTAAACGAATTTTGAAGGCAGTCGTCACCTTTTATTTTCAGGATGCTATGAGTACCAGTCTAACCTCTAAAGACATCAAGCAGCGCCTTAATGCAACCACTAAAACTAACTATATTAATAACTATCTAAAAGCTTACTTAAGTGCTGATAGCCAAGACTTATTTTCTAAAGTAATTTATACAATTTATGATGAAGAGATTGCTAAATTAATGACTATTAATTTTAGTAATATAGAAAAAAATAAACTAAAAAAAATAAACCAGAGTTTACTTGAATTAATTCAACCAAGGTTTGAGGTATTAATTGAAAAAAAAATGTCTATAGAACTGATTGAATTTAGATCAGCTAAACCAGCGATAACTAAATTTATTGAGCGGTGGATCCAGCAAAATCAGGCACTACTAGGGCAATCTCGATCAGGAAATAGGGCAAAACCAATGTAGCCAAAGTAAAACCTGAAACCTGAAACGTGAAAACACCAAATATCCCAATATCCCAAATACCAATTAACGATTAACCAAACAAAAAGGAGATGAGTCAATGAAATTAAGTTTAGAGGATGTAGCTTTCCTACACCCAGACCAATTGTTGATAGAATTCTCCCCAGAAGAACGAGAACAAGCATGGCACCAAACCCAAGCTCAAGGTTATTCTAATCAAGCTGCTCGTTGGCGAGCGTATCTGAATTGTCTCTGTCTGAATACGTTTTTAAGCTATCTGGACACAGAAGCAAATTTAACAGAAGCAAATTTAACAGAACCAAATTTACTAGAAACAGGACTAGACAAAGCACTAAAGAAACCACTAAACAAAGCCTTAGTATGGCCAGAGTTGGGGGATTTACCAAGTTTCTGGGAAGTAGTGAATGGTACAGCTGTTGAGCTAAACCAGATGCGACTGGTATTAATTCCTAGTGAAGAAATCAAGTTTACAGCGTTGCGAGTACCGCGAGAGTGGGTTGATATTCCTGAGTGGGCTAGTCATTATTATGTGGCGATGCAACTGAATTTAGAAGAATGCTGGTTACAGGTGTCGGGATACACAACTTATCAACAGTTACGTGATCATGGTAACTATGACATCATCGATGAAACCTACGCTGTGGATGCAGTAGATTTAATTGAAGATTTGAATGTGATGTGGGTAACGGAGGAACTTGCTCCTAGTCCCAAACTGGTGGTAAAGCCAATGGCAAGATTATCCTGTGATGAAGCAACAACGTTAATCAAGCAATTGAGCCAGGAAACTCCTTATTCTCCGAGGCTAGATATTCCTTTTGCTAAGTGGCAGGCACTGGTATCAAATTCTAGATGGCGCAAGGAATTATATAAACAACGTTCCCTAGTTTACTCTCGTAAGCCATCTATAACCTTACTCTCATGGCTGGATAATTTCCTGGAGGCTGGTTGGCAAACTGTTGAGGAAATTCGAGCACGTAATGGTGAGCCTAATTTAAGCTTAGCTTACCGGTCTCAACCGACTCGTTTGAAGGATCGTTTTAACGATAATTCTTCAGCATCTTCCCCTTTTTCGGAAAATATCCCTGAAGCTGTGACCGCAATTATTAAACTATTAAAAACCAATAGCAGTAAAGATACTAACTTACCCGCTATAGAATTATTGGGTGAAATTGGTCATAGTAACTTAGAGGCGATCGCATTGCTTGCTGACATGATCAATACTACTGACGATCATGACTTACGTCGCCAAGCCGCTGTCAGTTTGGGAAAACTTGACCCAAATCATCCCCAAGCTGGGATTAGGCGAGTTAAGATAATTGATTTAGAAATGCAACTCAATGAGACCAAAGTAGCATTTATGGTTACTTTCATACCTGAAGCAGATGGGGAAATTAATGTTCACTTACGGGTGTATCCTACTAAGAGTAAATATCTAAAACCTAATCTCGACTTGCTAGTACTTGATCCCCAGGGAGAAATTTTCTTGTCGGCTCAGTCGAGAAGTGCTGATAATTGGATTCAATTAGAGTTTAATGGTGAAAAGGGGGATAGATTTATGGTAAAACTGGTACTGGCAGATGCCAGCTTCTCCAAAGAGTTTGTCTTGTAATCTATCTTGGATTGAAACTTTAGGGTTGAAAGTTGTGAGGTTGAAAGTTGTGAGGTTGAAAGTTAAAGGTTGTGAGGTGGAAGGTTTTCAGATAGCGTTTCTGATACTTATCAGGTACCTTCAAGTTTATTACCCCGACTCCCGACTCCCGACTCCCGTTCCCCTCCTGGGAGGGGTTAGGGGTGGGTTCCGACTCCCGACTCCCTATAACCAAGGACTTTCTCTGCCACCCAATTGAAAAATACTATTAATAAATTGAATACTAGGGGATTAAAAATGACGAAACTAGTAACCTTTAAAATAGTTGATGGTGATTTTAAAAAGGGCTTTCGGGTAATCCTAAAAATTGGGATTGATGCCAATGAAAATAATTTAATGGCTAGAGAAATTGACGGTTGGTTACCGCCAGCACCTGAGATTAACCAATTGTGCAACAGTTGGCTCTTAAGCTATCGTGCTCAAGGGAGAATCAAACTGCATCCACCGGATCGGAAACTGACAGCTCCCTCAGAACAGATAACCAACTATTCAATTATCAACTCAGCTCATGATTTAGAAGAGGCGATCAATAATTGGCTAAATTCAACCGATAGAAAGTTTCAACGCTTCCGGGATCAAGTGTTAAAATCTTTATCGACCAATGACCAGATTCGGTTTATTATTCAAACTAATAATATCAAACTTTGGCAATTGCCTTGGCATCTCTGGGATGTCTTGTCCGATTGTGATATTGAGGTTAATTTCAGTACCTCAGAATTTCCCTTACCCTCCCAAGCAATCGACCAATCTAGAAATAAAGTCAGACTATTGGCAATTCTAGGAGATGACACGGGGATTAATATCGAGAAGGATTTGGCATTACTCCAGGAGGAATTACCGGATGCAGAAATTGTCCCTTTAATCAGTCCCCAAAAAAAAGAATTAAGCCATGAATTATGGGATAAAAGGTGGGATATATTGTTTTTTGCTGGTCATAGTTTTACCCATAAAGATAATTTACAAGGACGATTTTTCATCAATGAAGATGAAAGCCTAACCATTGAGGAGTTAAAGTATGGTCTAAGCAATGCGATTGAAAATGGTTTAAAATTGGCTATTTTTAATTCCTGTGATGGGTTAGGATTAGCAGCAGAATTGGTTAGTTTACCAATCTCGACAACCCTGGTCATGCGGGAACGGGTGCCAGATGAGGTAGCTCAGACGTTTTTAAGGTATTTTCTCAACGCATTTGCCACAAAGCAAAAATCCTTATCGGATTCAGTTTGGGAAACCCGGAAAAGATTGCAGGAGGAGGTAGAAGATAACTATCCCTGTGCCAGTTGGTTACCAGTGATATTTCAAAATCCTGCTCTGAAACCGCCAACTTGGGAAGACTTTATCCCAAAGCCTATTCCTCCAATCCCCCCAATCCCCCAGAATCCCAAACTCTCAAGGGTTTTACTGGTAAGTTTGATTGTCACTATCGCAGTGATCACCATGCGATCGCTTGGGTTGTTACAAGGATCAGAATTACGTGCTTTCGACCATCTTATGGGTCTGCGACCACCTGAAAAGCCGGATGAGCGGGTTTTAGTAATTGCGGTGGATGAACCAGATATTCAGTATCAGGAAAAGATGGGTTGGTCGAGGAAAGGGTCATTATCCGATACAGCCTTGGCAGAACTGTTGCGAAAACTCAACCGTTATCAACCGCGAGTGATTGGCTTAGATATTTATCATGACTTTGAGTTTGAACCTAACTTAGGGACTCAATTGAAACAAAATCCCCGTTTCATTGCGGTGTGCCAAATGAAAAGTAATGATCACCCTGGTATCGCTTCACCACCGGGTATGACATCACAACAGATCGGCTTTAGTGATTTCCCTCGTGACCCAGATCATATTATCCGTCGCCAACTTCTAGGGATGGGCTATCCGGATAATTGTAATACTCGTTACTCTCTAAGTTTACAAGTGGCTCTGAATTACCTAGCCGAAGAGGGAATCCCGCCGATGAAGAGAAATTCAGCAGGGGATGTAGAAATCGGTGATGTGGTGTTTCGGAAATTCGCACACAATGCTGGTGGATATCAGTTAAAGCCAGAACATGCAAGGGGATATCAGATACTCCTTAATTATCGTGCCAAGAATCCCAAACAAGTTAATCTCCAAGACTTACTCAAGGGTAAACTTGACTCCCAACTGCCGGATTTAGTCAAAAATAAGATTGTCTTGATTGGGGTTGGTAAAGATTTAAAGGATGTACACCAGACTCCCTATACTAAAGGGCCATGGTCTGACAAAATACCTGGGGTTATGGTTCAAGCTCAGATGAGTAGTCAGATTATTAGTGCCGTTTTGAAGCAACGACCCTTGCTCTGGTGGTTGCCACAGTGGGGGGAAATGCTTTGGATTGCTAGTTGGTCTGTGGTGGGAGGCCTATTAGTTTGGCGTTTACATTCCCCATCCTACTTGGGAATTGCTGTTTTTGTTGGTATCAGCCTTTTATCTGGAGTCTGTTATGGTCTGTTACTCCAAGGGGGATGGATACCTTTTATACCATCAGCGTTGGCCTTAGTGGCAACCAGTGGAGCCATCGTAGTTTCTAGCATTTTTAAATCAAATGTAAACAAGGATGACAGTTTTTTATATTACCAAAAATCCCTAGATACTTGATTATATCTTGCCTTTTGCTTCTTGCCTCTTGCCTTTACTAATCGCGATTCTGTTTACATCTCAAATGTAAAGGCTATATTTATCATCCAATTCTTTTAAAAAATTTTGATAAAAAGGTTATTTGTTAAAGATTGAATGAATTTTAATTCAACTATAGAAATGAGTTGGGATTGATATGTAATACTGTATTTTGGTCATTGAACCTCCCCACCCTTAAGAGGGATGGGGATTCCCCGGCACAACAACTATGTTGCTGTTATCTCCAAGGGCGTGACTTTCCCCCGCACCGGAGGTAGCTGAGTGGGGTCAATTCCCAGTTTTTTGAGACCCCTTAGTTTTATGTTTACTGCCCCATTCACATCAGCATCATCATGATATCCACATTCAGTACAAACGAATTTTTCTTTCTTTCTGTTGTTTTTGCTGACGTGATGACATTTTGGGCATCTTTGAGACGTGTGCTTGGGATTTATTTTAACTACTGGTATGCCTGACTTCGCAGCCACGACTTCTATCTTTTTAACCAGTTCTCCCCAAGCTGCATTGGATATTGACTTATTTAAACCTCTTTTTGCTGACTGTCCATTACGTTCGCGAAGCGTCGGCTTTGCCGAATCGTAACCACCGTTCTCATTGGGTTTAGGTTTACACCGAGATTTCATTGCTTTAATATTGAGATCTTCAAATACTAAAGCATCTGTTCCGTCAACTAATTGATTAGCAACATTCCAATGGTAGGCACTACGATTATTTGTTATCCGCTCATGAAGTGAAGCAACTTTAGAGTAAGACTTTCTTCTGTTACTAGACCCCTTCCTCTTTCGACTAGCAGTTTTTTGCCTTAATTTCAAGCGTCTTTCCCTGCGCTTAAAGGATTTTTGCTTAGCTGGATTAGCTATTGTTTTCCCATTAGAGAGGCTTACCAATTTATTGATACCTAGGTCGCAACCCTTGACTCTCACAGGGTCGATTTCGGTATTATTTTTTACTGGAGCAGGTAGAACCGATTTATCTTCGATCTGAAGACTAGCAAACCACTCACGAGCTTTTCTACGAACAGTGACGGACTTCAAGGCAAAACCATCAGGGATAGGACGGGAGTTATAAAAACCCATCCATCCAATTCCTGGAAGGTATATCTTGTTTCCATCAAGCTTTACCTGACCAGGAGCATATTTGAAACTCCTAAATCGTGACCTTCTTTTTGGTTTCGGATAACCAGTCTCTCCTTTGAAAAATTTGGCAAATGCAACATCTAACTGTCTTAGGGTTTGTTGTAAAACAGTTGAATGGATCGATTTGTACCAGGGTCTTTCTTTCTTAAGTATGGGAAGATTGGAACTTTGAGCTTCGTAGGTACTTCGTCTTGGATTTTTTTGGCTTTTCTTCCAAGGGTAGCCCACAGAGTGATTTTTACTCACTGAACAGGTCAACGGACACGCTTCTCCACCACTTTTTAAATCGCAGTAATTGCCTAATCTGGGAGCCTTTACTTGATCGTAAGAATCATTTCTGTCTCTGAGTAGGTAATTATACTGCGTTCGCGTAGCGGCTCCTACGGAGCATCTCAACATATCCAGCCACCGATTCATTACGGCTTTTTGTTGTTGATTGGGTTTTAGTTTGTAAGAATATCCTAGTTGCATCTGTCCGACCTTTTTCAGTGCTAATCTAATTATAGACCCCTAAAATTATACTATCAAGTAAATGTCTGAACAAATTACAATAAAAGTAGGAAGACCCAGATTGCATGAGGAAGCAAAAAAAAGCTACAGCATCAAGGCTACTGAGACTGGTTGGCAGGGATTGAAGCGCCTAGCCGCTTGTTCTGGATTAAGTCTTTCTGAATACTTGGAGTTCTTAGGAAGGACTGGGACTTTGCCTAATTGAGGGGAAATTCATCCCCGGAGACGAAACCTTAGAATAGTGGAGCCTTTATGGTTGGTCGGCTATGAGAAAAAGGGTTAAAACTTTATTATTAAGGCTCCACTATTCTTACGGTAACTTTAAGCCCGTCGCAGGGATGGGGTATTCTTTCCCCTGGCCGTAGGCCACGCTACGCGAACAAACTCCCCTGCCGATAAATCAGTCATGAAGGTTATAGCGCTAAGGGCAATGGCATTGGCAAGAGCGATGCAGCGCGGTCTTGGGGAGCCAGTGCGGTCTTGGGGAGCCAGTGCGGTCTTGGGGAGCCAGTGCGGTCTTGGGGAGCCAGTGCGGTCTTGGGGAGCCAGTGCGGTCTTGGGGAGCCAGTGCGGTCTTGGGGGTTCCCCCCATGAGCAACTGGCGTGGTTCCCCCCATGAGCAACTGGCGTGGTTCCCCCCATGAGCAACTGGCGTGGTTCCCCCCATGAGCAACTGGCGTGGTTCCCCCCATGAGCAACTGGCGTGGTTCCCCCCATGAGCGACTGCATCAAGACGGCAAGAGGCAAAAGTTAACTAAAACACCTGTTGCAGCTTGTATCAATGTAAAACACCTTAATGGGTAGTCCTATAACTACCTCATTCTTCTCATAGCTACCAACCTAAAGGCGTAAAGCACAAGACACCCAGGTTGAGGTCAGCAGTTGAGATCTAGCCTTTCCCGATCTATTTGGAAATGCTCTATATCCGATCGGTGTGATAAGAAATGTAAAGGTTTGCAGAAAATCCCTCATTAAGGACTGATAAGGATTATGGAATCCTTTAAAAAAATTAACGTTTGTTAAAGCTCTGAGTATGTATAACAAAAAGCTAGCCTTGTACAAACCTTCTTTGATCTTGACCCTGGTCTGGGTACTACTTAATTTCACCATTTACCCTCTACGAGCGCGTTCGCACTCTGTTGCCCTAAACAGTAACTCCCCCGCAAATAGTTTCTCTAAATCCGATACCCAATCAGCTGAAACAGATCTAGACTTTGACGGTGATGGTAGACCTGATCAGATTACAACAGCTGGAGGACGTTTATATTTCCTCCCACCAAATGCTACAGAACAGGAAAGCTTTGATGATGTCGGCAGACCACCGAAACGGACATCAGGAGGATCACGTGGTCTGTGTTCGGATCAGCTGATTGCTATAGTCCCTGGCAGTAGCGAGATTGTCGAGGCAACTGGCAACTGTAGTAATGACTCGAAATCTTTCTTAGCACTGACCTTAGCTGAGTCTCCTACTTTTTGGTTTTATGTTCCTAAACAGTCTACTCCTGAACTGACGGTGGAGTTTGTACTGCTCGATCAGAACCAACACTCTCTACTAGAAGAAACGATTCGGTTATCTGGAACTCCTGGTATTGTCCGTGTTCCCTTGAGCAAACCTCTAGAAACTGACCAGGTATATCGATGGCAGTTCTCTGTTGTAGTTAATCGCCGCCGCTCTGGGAATCCCAAGGTGGAAGGATTAGTAAAACGCATCATACCAGACTCTACCCTCAGTAGTAAGCTCAAGGCTGCTACTTCACCACGGGAGCGTATTGCTGTTTATGCCAGTCACGGTATTTGGCATGATGCGATGACAGCCTTAGCTGAACTACGGTACCAGAAACCAGATGATTTGAGGTTAGAACGGGATTGGCAGGATTTCCTAGGTTCGGTGGGTTTGCGTGCGATCGCAGTCAAACCTCTAGTTGATTGTTGTACAGCACAGGGAGTAGGGAGTAGGGAGTAGGGAGTAGGGAGTAGGGAGTAGGGAGTAGCGATGCAGCAAGGTCTTGGGGAGAGGCTATGTGGTTGACCCACCTCCCCACCTCCCCATCTCCCTAGCTCCCCACACTTCCCCCGATTCCCGATTCCCAATTCCCGATTCCCAATTCCCGATTCCCGATTCCCGATTACAGCCAATTTCCCACTAAAACATAGGCTCCCCAGAAATATGGAGCTTGATAACCACGGCTTTTTAAAAGCTTAACTTGAGCACGGCGCAAGGCTTCAGCTTTGGTAACCGTTGCGCCAGAATCAGCTAATTCTTGGTAAAAAGATGCCATCAGTTTAGCCGTAGAGTCATCATCAATGAACCATAGGGAAGCCATAGTACTCCTGGCTCCTGACTGAATCGCTACTCCGGCCAAGCCTAAGCTAGCACGACTATCACCATCGGCAGTTTTACAAGCACTGAGCACTAGTAATTCAATTGCTTCTAAACTATTGTCACTTCTGTTCTGGATGACATTGCTTAAATCCTTGAGATTGATTCGCTTATCCCACGCCAGCAGAAAGGTCTCGTCTGGATCTGAACTAAACTCACCGTGAGTAGCTAAATGCACCACAGGAAATGCCACTGAACTGATTAACTCTTGCCATTTTTGACTGGTAAAGTCTTGATTGAGCAATTGCTGACTGGGAATTTGGGATTTAATTTCCCCTAATTCTGTTTTAACATTGGGTAGGTTAGCGAAACCTTCATGATCAGGAAAACCCTCGCGCATGTCTGAAAGTCCAAAGGCTAAGGCATTTAACTCTACTTGAGCTAAGGGTTTGGGCTCCAGTAGACTCAAACCAGGAATGAGTGCGATCGCATAGCCTTTTTCTACTAGATACTGTTCACCATCATGAAGGGTAGCCATGGGAACATTGCGAAAGCCACCATCAAGAACAAATACTAAGGTTTTAACTTGATTGGCTTCAAGCAACCCTTCCGCCCGTCGAATTAACCAGTCATAAACCTGTTGGGATAAGGCTAGACTTTCTTTAGAAATAAAAGGTTTTTCTAGCTCTATACGGAGACTTTCTAAGGTTTGCTCAAGTTTAGCTTTAGGTAAAGCAGCGGTATAGTGAATAAATTTTCCTGATTTTGGTAATTTCACGATCACCGCTAAGCGGTCATCGAGAATAATCGGATAAACTAATGCTGCACTCGGATCGATTTGCTGCTCCCTCAATTCCACAATGTCAGAAAGGTTACACCCCAGAAAATTTTCAATTTGGGCTAGCTGGAGAGAGTCAATTGCTGCGGTAGCTTGCTTGAGCTTGTTTTGTGGGAGCCGGTTATCTGCGATCGCTTTCTTTGCGATCGGTTGAGCGGTTTGATCGTCTTTCAAGAGTAAATCGACTAATTCTCGATAGACTTGCTCAACATTTTCCCGAAAGGAAAACTGCACATCTGAACTCAGAGCCAGTAAATCTTGGCGAAGAGAATCTAGGGTTTTGACCGTTGCTTGGTAAGCGGTGATTGCTTCTTCAGTTTTTCCCAGAGCTTTATAAATTCGTCCTAACTGCCATTGCCATTGATAGGCAATGTCATCGGCTTGAATTCCTTGAGCTATGGTCAGGGCTTTTTCGGTAAATTCTTGAGCTTGATACCATTGCTGAGTTTGTTCATATAGCTTACCAAGGGTACCAAGGGCATAGGATTCGGCTCGTTTATCGTCTAAAAGTTGAGCCTCTTGGAGAGCTTTGACTAATGTATGGGCAATTTCGTAAGGCTGAAGGATAAAGGATGACCGCTGAAGATTGTCTTGATGCTTGTTTGATTTTAGATCATAGGTGATCAGACTTTCGACAAAATTGATTTGAGCATAGATTGCGGTTCGACTAGCTGGTAATTTAGTAATCTCGCTGTTGAGTAATTCCTTGACTTGGTCATTAATTTTAGATTTTAATTCTTGGAGCCTTGTCGTTTTGTTTTGATCTTTGTCTTCATCCGTTAAGGTCTCTAACCAATTGTGGAAGTCAATGAGTAGACTTAATCGCTGTAGTTTCGGTTCAATATCTAAGCTGGTTGATGCTGATAATTTGCTTGACTCTTGAAGAGATTCTTGATAGTAGTTTAGAGCATACTTAAACTTATCATCAACTTTTTTTTGAACTTTTTCTTGTTGTTCTATCTGGTTATTTCTGGTGTATAATTGTTTATAGTGGTTGTACCAAGAACGTTCTGTATCTCCCAAACTCAGTAAGGTCTCTCGTTTTTCCAGAGGAGGTTGAGCTACTTTCAAACTTGCCTTAAGCACTTGCTGAGAGTGCTTCAAGTACCCAAGGAGACGGAGACTATTCCCAAGGCTACGTAAGCCAAGGATTTTAATCTGGGGATCAGGGGTTTGTTGAAAGGTTTGCAGCACCGTTTCAAACCTTTCTTGATTGGACAAATCGCAATTATTGTCCAGGTTTAAGGCTTGTAATAAGGTTTTACAGGTGCGACGGTGAAGTCCTAAGGCTTCCATCGCTTGAGCTTGATTAATTAGGGTACCTGTAATGCCAATGTCATCCTTTAATTGTTGATAAATCTCAGTAGCCAATTGCCAGGCTTCTAGAGCAGTGTCTGGTTGTCCTAAGGCTAATTCTAAACTACCTAGGGTGTTGAGAGCTTGGGCTTGGATTTGCTGGTAGTCTGGGCTATCCCTGAGATCTGCTCCGGTCTCTAACAGCTTGAGGCTAAATGCGATCGCATCTTCCGCATCAAACCACTGTTGCAGTTTCTGGTAAGCCAAAGACAGATAACTCAATGCCATCGCCTGATGTAGTCTATCCCCTTGGGATTCATAGGCTTGTGCTGCCTGTTCCCAAGTGGTTGCTGCTTGATTAAACTGACCTTTGGTGTAGAATGCTCTGCCTTGTTCCACTAAATCTGACGCTGACCAATCTTGAGGAATTGGCTTAACAGTTGTGGGATAGGATAAGACCGGAAGGATGCTAATGGGGAGAACTAAATTTAGGAGAAAAAAAATTAGGGTTTGTGTGCCAATTAGGGTCGCGCGAAGCATGAGGACGCTAAATCTAGGGTTTCTATTAAATTATCTCTTGAATGGAGTATGGTGTTTCATAGTAAGGCTGAGGTATATCTAAATTTTTCTCATTGCTGAGGGGCGGGATGACTATGAGTGTGGTGGGCATCTTGTCTGCCCGGAAATGAAACAGGCAAGATGCCTGTTCCACCCCTGATGCCCCTGGGAAATGAAACAGGCAAGATGCCTGTTCCACCCCTGATGCCCCTGGGAAATGAAACAGGCAAGATGCCTGTTCCACACCTGATGCCCCTGGGAATTGTAACAGGCAAGATGCCCGTTCCACCCCTGATGCCCCTGGGAAATGAAACAGGCAAGATGCCTGTTCCACCCCTGATGCCCCTGGGAAATGAAACAGGCAAGATGCCCGTTCCACCCCTGATGCCCCTGGGAATTGTAATGGGCAAGATGCCCGTTCCACCCCTGATGCCCCTGGGAAATGAAACAGGCAAGATGCCCGTTCCACCCCTGATGCCCCTGGGAATTGTAACGGGCAAGATGCCCGTTCCACGCTGCATCTGTGTTCCCGATTCCCGATTCCCAATTCCCTGCTCCCTGTTCCCTAGGGCAAATAACAAGACCCAGGCACCTGCCGAAATCCATCCGGTGTCACGGTAGTGGGATAAGCAGTCAGAAAGATATTGCCATCAGCATCAATCATCAAGCCTTGAGCTTCTATAATCCGTTTTGGCTTAGGAGTAGTGGGGGGCTGAACGGGGGGCTTCACCAGTGCAGTCCGGGAGCGATAGCGTCCACGGGCAGTGGGACGGCGTATATCTTCCCAAAGGGTATTGCTGCTGATTTCACCTGGGCGAGGAGGTAAGCCGCCACGTCCAGTATTGACAAAACTACTGCCAGTACTATTACCCGGTTAGAAAAGTGTTAGTTGAGATAAATCGATGGTTCCCCAGTTCTAAAACCTGTTCTAATTGCCATTATCGAATCAAAGAATTGCCACTAGACGTAAGGACTTGGACTTGTCCAAGTTGTGGAACTTGTCATGACAGAGACGGTAATGCGGCCAAAAATATTAGAGCAGAAGGGATCAGAATGCTCTCCTCCTCTGGGACGGGGGAGGATAACGCCAGTGGAGAAGAAGTAAGACCAAGACGTGGGCGTCCGTCCAAGTTAAGGCATTCTTCCGTGAAGCTGGAAGCCCCGGCCTGGCCTTTGGCCACGCTTCGCGAACAACAAAGTAGGCTGGGGTAGTTCACTTAGTTCTTTTGTTGACCTAGGCTCCTGTGAATTGAAATGATTTTATTCATAAACAAAGGTTCAATAGACTCTTGTCAATTTTAACCAGATCAAAACTGTTCAAGAATACCTATTTGTATAACTAAGGATCGTATTATTTAGTAGCATAGCCACTGTCATCGGTCCGACGCCACCAGGGACAGGGGTAATATATCGGGCGGTTTCCTGAACAGAGTCAAAGTGGACATCTCCTACAAGACGAGATTTTTGTTGTTGATCACTAACACGATTGATACCAACATCAATTACCACAGCACCTGGTTTTACCATGTCCCTGGTAATCAGTTGAGGTCGTCCCACAGCTGCTACCAAAATATCAGCGCGACGTGTCAGCTCCCCCAGATCTTGGGTGCGCGAATGAGCAATTGTTACTGTAGCGTTGGCTTCTAGTAGCATCAGTGCTAGAGGTTTACCTACTAAAATACTACGTCCTACCACTACTGTCTTTTGACCAGACAAATTAATCTGGTACTCTTGCAACAGGTGCATTATCCCTGCTGGTGTACAGCTACGTAAACCAGGCTCTCCCCTGAGCAGACGACCTAGATTAACAGGGTGTAATCCATCAACATCTTTATCCGGATGGATTTGGTGCAGTAATGAAACAGCATCTAGGTGGTCGGGTAAGGGCAGCTGGACCAGAATTCCATCTACACGCTGATCTTGATTGAGGGCGTTAATGGTTTGCTCGAGTTCTGCTTGGGACGTGTTACTGGGAAAATGACGACCAAAAGAAGCAATCCCCACCTGACCACAGGCACGTTCCTTATTACGAACATAGGCAGCGCTAGCAGGGTTGTCACCTACCATCAACACTGCTAATCCAGGAGGTCGTCCATGTTTCAAGGTCAGCTTATGTGTCTGTTCTTGCAGCTGGGTCTGAATTTTTTTAGCTATGGTCTTACCATCAAGTATGTTGGTCATTGGTCAATTGGGTTAAACAGTGTAGAAGGGTGTACAGATGCTGCCTACTTGGGTTAAAACATTGTAGATGCATGGAGCGACTTACTCTAGGCTGGGGAACGAACATTTATGTTTCAACCTACTTCCTTTTTCACTCCTCCAACTAAACGGGCAAGGGGTCTCCCGTTATAATCTCCGATTTAACGGGAGGGGAATTGCCCGACAGCGTCTGGAAGTTCTCAACAGATTGGCCAGAGGCCACGCTTCGCGAACGTAAGTTGTACAATAGCAAAGTGATATTAACGTACTGCTACAAAATCAAACCAAGTCCCGAACAGATAGCCATCATGGAAAGGTGGCTTGAATTGTTGCGTCGTCACTGGAACTATGCTCTAGGGCAACGACTTGATTGGCTCAATCGGACTCGTTCCCCGATTGATAGATGTAGCTTAATCAGTGAGCCGATCGGTGAGATCCCAGAACCGGTTAACTATTACACTCAACAAGCGGCTCTCAAGGAAACTAAGCGACTGTTTCGAGAGTACAAGCAAATCTATGCAGAAACTCAGCAAGTCAACTTGCAACGACTCAATAAAGCGTGGGATAGATGGAGGAAGCCTGACGCTAATGGTAAACGTGGTGGTAGACCTCGATTCAAGAAAGCAGGAGAACTTCGATCGCGCAGCGTGACCAAAGGTCAATCATTCGTTTTTCCTAGGATCAATAGTTCAAAGGCGGGAGCACACCTGGCTGATGGGATCTTAAAACTAAGCCGAATTGGGTCAATACCTGTGGTAATGCATCGGTCATTACCCATTGGCTTTACCCTTAAGCAATGCACTATTGTCAAGAAGGCCGATGGCTGGTATTGCTGTATCTCAATGAAAGATGATACAGTTCCCGAACTTTTGCCTATTGGCTCTGTCAAGTCTGCCGTCGGAATTGATGTTGGGCTAGAAAAGTTTTTGACTACTTCCGATGGCGAGGCGGTACCTATCCCGCAGTTTTACAGAAAAGCTCAGGATAAGCTGGCTCAAGCTCAAAAAGCCATGTCGCGCCGTGTATTGGGCTCTAATAACTGGAAAAAAGCCAAGCACAAAGTCGCCTTAATGCACCTTTATCTGACTCGTTGTCGGAAAGAGTTTCATTATCAGGTTGCTCATTGGTTGTGCGGTAAGTACGACCTAATTTCTCACGAAAATTTAAACATCAAAGGGCTGGCTCGAACTAGGGCACGCAAAGTCAATAAATGATGCAGCTTGGGGAGCTTTTTTGGAGATATTACAAGCAGTGGCGGTCAAACGCGGTTTGTTAGTCCAGGAAGTCAACCCACGAGGTACAAGCATTGAGTGTTTTAATTGCGGTTCCAGGGCCCTTGAAAAGTTTAAGCGTACGCGTTCATTGTTGTTCGAGCTGTAATATCAAAATCGATTCGGCGTTCGCGAAGCGTGGCCTTCGGCCTCAGCCGACGCTGCGCGAACGTGATTGGAACAGTGGTATCAACATTTTGAATCGTGGATTATTGGCGGTTGGACTGCCGCTCAATGGCTGCGGTAAATCAATACAGGATATTGAGGAACAGCAAGTCTCATTTGTGAATTTGAGAAGCCCACATCATAATCTTTGATTTGATGTGGGAGTAGTCACACAGAGTTCATTGGCAACTGACAACTGAAAACATCATAGGATTTCAATATGCCAACTAAGTATTGGTCAACTCTTTTACCGTTTTGGGTTTTACTTGTAGGAGCCGGGACTGTTGGCTGTAGTCCCTTAGCCCATAATGGCATTCATCAGCTTAATATTAGCTACCCTGGTGTAAAGGTCACAAAAATCCTTGATATACCACAAAATCAGAATACTATCGATACCGTTTACCTTCGGGGTAAAGTTACTAATCAAGCACCACTTTTAGATGCGAATGCTTATGAACTCCAGGATGCCACTAGTACCATTTGGGTAGTCTCTCAGGGAACTTTGCCCAATATCGGTGATCAAGTCTTGATCCACGGTAAGGCTCAATTTCAAAGCATTCCCATCGCTGGACAAGATTTGGGTGAATTCTTTATTCAAGAGCTTGAGCAGCTAAAACGGCAAGTCTATCAACCCAAGTCCCCCTTACTTCCAAGACCAACAGATGAGCAGTAAGCAAGTTCAAGTAGCGATCGCTATTCTCTATCGGCAAGGTCAGTTCCTGATGCAGCTACGGGACAATATTCCTAGTATTCTTTACCCTGGTTTGTGGGGTTTATTTGGGGGACACATTGAACCCGGAGAAACCCCAATCGAAGCTCTCAAGCGGGAATTGCTCGAGGAAATTAGCTATGCACTACCCTCAGCATCTTTGTTTGGCCACTATCCTGAACCCCATGTGTTCCGTCATGTTTTTGCAGTACCCCTGACCGTGGAACTCTCACAGTTGGTCTTAGGGGAAGGCTGGGATATGGGGTTGTTGACTCCTGAGCAGATTCGTCAGGGCGAGTCTTATTCTGCCAAGGCTGGTCAAGTGCGACCCCTTGGTCCTGCTCATCAGCGTATTCTACTGGATTTTCTGGAGAAGGGATCCAGCTTGGTATAAGCTACTCTATACCGGACGCCTGGGCAAGAACAACTGGATAACCTACCCTAAACCGAGCGCCAAAGGCGAACAACTGGATAAGCTTAAACCTTGAACCCTTCACGGACAGCAAAGCATTATCAAGCATGCTTGTTGTCCTTTTTGTTATATTGGGCATTTCTCTGCACAACTGCCACTGAAATGCGCTCGCGTAGCGTGACCTACGGTCAATCGCTTTTTAGTAGTCGCTGATTTGATGGTGACGCACTCCCCCCGCTAAGCTAACACGCTTAGCGGGGGCTTCTTCGTTTTTGGCCTTTGGCGTGGCCATAGGCCAAAAACGAAGAAGCAAAAGTGTCCGTGCCGTCCCTTAGGATAGACACGATTTGCTTTGTGGTACTATCGTCCATATCACCAGATATGACTAGCTTCCCACTACGCCGTTTTATACTGGGGAAAACGCCCAGCCCCAGTCGTTTTAGGTTGATTGCGGCATTCACATCCCGGTCAACCAAAACTCTTTCAACCGAATCGTAATACTCTCTGATTGAGCAATCGGTAAATATCACTTCGTTCCGATAACTCAATATCATTGAAGAATACGCTGGTTTTTGTTTGATAACCACTGCTCCAGCTTTTGAGGCTATGTAGTCCAGTGTTGTTAGAAATTCGCCAAACGCGGCATCTAACCAAGATTTGTTGATTCCAGATTTAGCTGACTGCCCATTAGGTAAATACGTCCCATCAGCGGCTTGCTTGGGCTTATTTCGCTTTGTCAATCCCTTGATATTTAAGTTCTCAGGGAAAAACACTTTTTTTTCGGTTCTAATCAGTTGATGAGCCAGATTATAACGGTGATCTTTGCGCTGTCTGGCAATGCGTTGGTGAATCCTTGACTCACGCTTAGCTAGTTTACGACGGGATTTAGACCCCTTGCGCTTTGATGATTTCTTGGCAGAAACAGTTTTAAGTTTGGGTAACGACTTGCGTAACGGCTTAGCTGACTTGTATTTAGTGTTTTGAGACGTTGCAATGTAGTCATCGCCTCTTAACACCGCGTCAAGACCCATTGAGTTTTCCCAAGTGGGAATAATTTGATCAGGTGTAAACTCAGGAACCGTGGAGTCTTCTACGATCAAATTGATATACCAACCATCAATTTTTTTTGTTAGACTGACCCGTTTCAAAACCGCGCCATCTGGTATCGGTCGATGCATCCGAACCTTGATCATTCCTAGCTTAGGAAGCCTTATATACAGCCAATTTTTACGGACAAGGTGAATCCACTTTGGCTTTACCATCGCAAATGCCATCGTCCGATAACTGGCCTGATTCTTGAACCGTGGCTTACCGCTACGCTTGCGGTCACAGTCACCTGATACATAGCGCTTGAAGGCGTCATCAACTCGTTTGCAGACATCCTGTAACACGGTTGAATCCAGTCGCGTAAAGTCTAACAACTCACCGCTATGAACTACCTTGATTAAATCTGTTTTGAGGTTTGGTAATTGTGATTGTTGACCGTATCTAGTCGGCTTTTCTCTGAGGGATGGCAACGCGCAAACCAGCGGACAAGCGTTGACATAGGTACGATTATTATCCCACCAGTCAAATCGATCTCCGAGTTGGCGGTTATACCAATATCGACACACTCGAAGCCAGTAATTAGCCTCAAGCTTTTGATTAGTGTCTAAGTAAGCGCGATACTGAAGCGTTAACTTCATAACGGTTTCAATCATTGCTGCTGACTTAGAGTTATCTTAGCACCATAATGGTAATTAGTGTCAACCTATGCCAAAAGATGATATTCACCGCGCCAGAGGTGTTTCAAATTTAAAAGCTCCTCAACGTGTTAGTCCCAAAATATAGGCGTAAAGTTTTTACTGGGGCGATGTTAACCCGCGTAAAAACAATATTTTCAGAGTTGATGTCTAAATGGGAAGGAAGTCTGATTGAGTTCAACGGTGAAACAGATCATGTTCACCTTTTGATCCAATACAACCCCCAAACGCAACTGAGCAAGCTAATCAACAACCTGAAAACCGTTTCCAGTCGATATTTACGAAAATAATTTCCAGATGAAGTCAATAAATATTACTGGAAAAAGGTGTTTTGGACTAGCGGTTACTTCATTGCTAGCTGTGGAGGAGTTACTGTTAATCAGGTCCAGGAATACCTTCAGAGTCAGGATAGACCTAGCTAAGACAAGGCGACGGGCTATTTAACCCCGTCGCCTTGTCTGGCTTTCATCCCACGCTAAGCTAATGGTTATAGCGCGGGAATTACCGCCGACCTAGTTAAATAATTAATTCCTTTAATGGGCGTTATTGGTACTTCAATTAACCTGCTTCCGCAATAGTTTTACGCAATATTTTCATTGATGAACACAACCAGAAACACACATTTATTATGTTGGCACTAGGGTAGGCAATCCGCACAGAGTCCCACCTCTTTTGTTATTTTCTGTATCACACTGAAAGACAACAAAAAGCGAATATGGAAGCTTTTTCAGCGATAAAACGTTTCGGCAAAGCCGACGCTACGCGAACGCAAAGCGTGGCCTACGGCCTCAGCTTCCCCTGCTAAAAATCGTGTTTGTAAACTGCTTACTACACAACCATCTACCATATACAGAATTTCTCAACTAGTGATGTATCCTTTCCGGAAAGCAATAAGGGAATTCTACACGAGGGTTGACTGGTTATGATTCATATATAGTAAAAGATACAGTAAAAATCAATCCTATAAACTATTTCACACTTTCCGGAAAGCAATCTAATAGTGGAGTATAGGCAAACCACCTTGATACTTAACCCGATGGCTGCGATCGCTCTTAGCGGAAGCTTTGCTTCATCGCCTTTGGTGCAGCTTTGCTGATCGCGTAGGGTGACCAAAGGCGATCGCTCTCACCAAAATCAAGGTCGCTGGTGCTCGGGTAAAGTGTCACGGATTCGTCTCAAGAACGACTGCGAAGGTTCGTGCAGCGGCTAACGAGGTTGCTTGGATTTTAGGACTAGAAGGCGACTTGGCGGATTGTTATGACGAAGAATATTTTGACGGGGAGGTTTAACGTGAAAAAAGAAAAATACAAGCAAATTGCAGCATTTAGTGCGATCGCTGGAGTAGTTGGTGCGGGAGTAATATATACCCAAACAAATCAATTGTTTGTATCTATAGGTTTGGGTGGAGCAACGGCGGGACTTTCTGTTCTGGTGGGATGTACCGACGACCGATTCATGAACTCGTAATGTAATTAAAAATGGGGACAGCAACATCACCTGTCCCCTCGTAAAATAGCCAAATTGATTAATGATTAACCTGCAAATAAAGCGATGGCTAAACAACAAATAACTCTGTCAACTCCATACGAATCTGTAACTTACACCAAAACCGAATTGATGACCCTCTGCCGGTACATCATCAACGATTACTGCGATCGCAGTAGCAATTAAGTTAACTTGGTGTTGATGAACTACCCCGCCCTGAACGAGAATGTTTATAGCCCCAGGTAATGAGCTACAGTGTAAAATTTCATCCTGTCAAAACCCTGTTGCAGATGAACTACAGAGGTCAGTTTTACCCCTTCTCTGTCTTTTACTTGCTGCCCCCTTACCCATGAAACAACATAGTTTTTACTTCCATCACTCCATTCCCATTTTCTTGCTGGTGAAAAATCAAAAAAACCACTAAGGTCTTTTGGAGACTGAGTTATTATCCTGTCATAAAGACGAACCGTTATGATGTTCTTCCTAAACCTAAAATCAATCTCTACCGTGTAACCAGTGTTATTCATAAAAATACGCCTATTAGCACTGTAGCTTTCCTTTATTGGTGGATTTATTGAACGCTCAACCACCACAGAGATCAATATATTTAACTGGTTTGATTTTTCCCGTTTACTTATCATGGATTTGGCTCAAACGAGATGGAAAAAGAATTCAACGATTTGTCATTTATACAAAACGGATGAAAGGCTCAACAATCACAAGATGGGGCAAGCGAAGATGGCAGATTGAGGGATTCTTTAAGACTGTTAAGTACCAATTTGGTTTGGCTAGTTTTGGACAAAAGACCTTATTAGGGGTTTACCGATGGTTGATTCTTTCTTTAATTTCTTATTTATTAGCCTATTGGGTTTATTTACATTTAGGTAATTCTGAGGATTTAGATTGGTATCATTGTTCTGAACAAGCCCTTATTTTACTATTTTATCATATTTTTATTCTTTCTATCCTGAAGCAATTAGAGTTACTTTCACCCTGGTTAAATGAGCGAGGTTTTGAATTTTGTTTCCTGAGGTGCAAGATCTGAGGAATGGAGAACCCCAGCCTTTTCAAAAAGCCAGGGTTCTCGGATAGCACAACCTATTTAGGGCTTGCTATATTGCGATTTGCTTCTGAAGGAAAAAAGATGCAGTTACGGGAAATACAGGACATTTCATCTGAGTGATATACACTTATGTAGGACAATATGCTTACCCCATAAGAGTTTTACTGTACCTCATTTACCTGCAATATGCTGTATTCATCTAGCCAGCACTTACTGGATATTCCTCTCCTTTCTCTTTCAGATGATTCGCATAGTCCTCGTGCCATTCTTGGGGCAACGCCTCCAAAACAGCCGATGAAGTATATTTGTAGAGGCGGTTGTACTTAAACTGCATTTGGTTGTCGCCGATAATAATACCATTGGCATAGAATGTAGAGCTGTCATCGCAATTCCCTTCTTGCCGCGGACCAACATTTAGGTTATAGACATAGCCACCATAGGATTCCTGGCTAGCTTGAGTGATAGTCGCATTACCTCCGTCAGTTACGACTTCCCCGCGCACCTTGAGCGATTTGGCCAGCACTACGCCAGAAGGTGTGACTACTGGATGTCCCTGTGACAGTAGTAAGTCATGACCAAAGTTGGTTTTCAGGCGCACCATTGGTAGTTCCTCTGTCCCTTTGAGAACTCCTTCAATCTCCTTGACTTTGCCCTGTAAGTTTGTAATAACCTTGTCCCCAGGCTCGATTTGCTCGATTGGCTTGGTCGTGCCATCATAGAGTGTGACCTGTGTCCCTTCTGCCACACAACTATAATAAACCATCAATGGTGGAATTTGCTTGGTTGTCGGACCATAATCTGCTTCTGGGGCATTGGTAATGCTTACAAACATAGGTTGATTGCTACTTTGTAGAATCACACTCAAAGTGAAAGTATAAATCGCGCTAGAATTTGGTATGAAAACACCTGATACGGATTCAAACTTTGCTATCAAATCCCAACTGATTTTATTACCTTCAATTTTGGTATTGGGATCACTGAAGAAATCTTCGGTGTTCCTAATCGTAGCACCCCCCCCATCTCCAGCATCAGGACAAACCATTGTAATTAAACACCACCTGCCATCTGATGGTCTCGGATCGATGTCAGAGGTATACGTAATGCTACCTTTAATGGGCATCAAGACATTTTTGCCACTGGCGTTATGCGGTGAATAGGTGCAATCGGCACCACGGCGACCTAGGCAAAGTTTGATTTTGTCTTGACCTGGCTGTGCTTGCGGGTGCACATGTTCAATTTTGGTTACTCCTCGAATAGTTGATGCTTGCGTCATCTTCAAGTACGGTGTTCCGTCTTGAGCTTGATGAAAACAAGTAGCCACAGCCTTGATCTCTGCATCAGGTGACGTACTTCCTGTTGCATTAACTTCAATATCGGTACCCGAATTGTATTGGTCTTCAGTTTGGACTTGCCCAATTAGTACGCCATTAACATCGTATAATCCCAAAGTGAGAGAACAGAAGTAGGGATCATTCTTCAATGAAGCTAATGCGGATCCGTGAGCAATCCCTTCCTTGGTGAGGTACAGGGAATCGATCAAAAGAATGTCATGTTTCAAATAATCCGTCGTAGAAGCTATGGGTTCAACATGTCGGGGTGCAGCAGACTTCAGAGGTTCTTTCCGAGCTTGCTCTAAAATGCGGTACAGTTGTGGACGATTGCCAGGGGTGATACCCGACATTTCCAATTGCTTTGTGTAAAACCGATAGTGAAGGTCATTGGACAAATCCAGCTCCATCGGTTCATTGGGTACTATCCTGGTATCCAATTGCTCGATTAGAGATTTGATATCGTCTCGTTCTTCGGTGCTAAGTTCGATGGTATTCATAAATAGGGAAGTTTGAATCCTTTCAATGTAAATAGTTTAAAACAATTAAATTCATTTTTTCAACATATAAACCTCATAGAAAACCTCATGTAAAACCTCATAGAAAACCTGATAAACCTCATGTAAAACCTCATAGAAAACCTGATAAACCTCATGTAAAACCTCATAGAAAACCTGATAAACCTCATGTAAAAACTCATCTAGCGTTTCTAGGACTCATGAGGTACAGTATTCTTTGAAGTTGATTCCCTTTGAGGTGCGACCCGTGGCGAATTAAATTCGCCACGGGTCGCACCTCTTAATGCAGCACATCGCTATTCCCTCTTATCTCTTCCTTGTTCCCTGTTCCCTAAAATCTAGAAATTGTGTACCTCACAAGTCGTAGAATTGCTATAGAAAACCTGATAAACCTCATGTAAAACCTCATAGAAAACCTTATAAACCTCATATAAAATCTCATATAATGCCAATTTTGTATAAATGGTAACTGACAAAAATTTAATTTTATAAATACAACATTAAACGTATTAAAATAAAGGCTGTTTCAGCTCCAAAATCCCCAAAAATCAAAGGTTTCAGAGGAAGTGTCTTCAAGACTGAGTATAGGGTTCGCTCAAGCGTCTTTATGATCAAGTGATGGTGAAGTGCCTTAAAGGGGGATTATCGGTACTTAAAGAGGCTATAATAGTACTAGATGCTTAACAACTTCACGTTAATGGCACCAATGGCACCGTGGATACTCATACCCCAAACCACATCACCCCTCAACCTAACCACCTGACCATTACTACAGCAAACCTACTGGAGGCTTTTGCTGATTTCCTGGATATCGATGTGGCAGCAGGAG
This sequence comes from Moorena sp. SIO4G3, assembly GCF_010692305.1. Taxonomy (NCBI): domain Bacteria; kingdom Bacillati; phylum Cyanobacteriota; class Cyanophyceae; order Coleofasciculales; family Coleofasciculaceae; genus Moorena; species Moorena sp. SIO4G3. The sequence continues at coordinate 117,189 of NZ_JAAHIG010000007.1, forward strand.
ATGCTGCGGCTGATACCGTTAATACCTACCGCCGCCAGGTTCAGCAGTTTGTGAACTGGTGCGATCGCATAAATCTTCATCCAGCCGCAGTTACTAAAGAGGACATTAAGCGTTACCGCCACTGGATGGTAGAAACTAAAAAATTTAAGCCAGCGACTATATCACTAAAATTGTCAGTTGTCAAGCGTTTTTATCAAGCTGCTGTGGAAAAAGGACTGATTACGATCAATCCAGCCCTTGGGGTGAAACCGCCACGGGAAAAGCTGGACCCGGCGGCAAGGATTACCTATTTGGAAAAGCCTGAAGTTGAGAAGTTGTTAGCAGCTGTAGCCAATGATGGTAGCCTTAAGGCAAAGCGGGATAAACTTCTGCTGGCAATCATGATATTGGAAGGTCCCCGTAGCATTGAGTTACATCGGGCAAATGTCTCTGATGTAGTTAAGCAGGGGGGTAATCTGGGAATTCGGGTCGAAGGGAAGCGTAATATTAGAATAGTGCCATTAACACCAGATCTTGGTGAGTTGCTAATGGCTTATCTCGAAGCAAGGGCAGAAAATGGGGAAGTGGTCAAACCATCTAGTCCTCTATTTATAGCTGTTGGAAACAGGGCGGGTGGCAAGCGGATTTCCCGGCGGGGAATTCGGCTGGTTGTGGATAGCTATTTAGAGCAAACTAACCTTAAGCAAACACCAGGAAGAACTATCTCAGCCCATAGCTTGAGACATACGGCAGGTACGTTAGCTCTGCGTTCTGGTGCTGAGTTACGCCAAGTGCAAGATTTGTTGGGACATGCTGATCCCAGAACAACTTGTATTTATGCCCATGTCGCGGATCGCTGGGAAAATAATCCAGCATTGAAGTTGGGAATTAATCTGTCGTGATCATCTAGAGGTTAAATGAATAGCTAATTATTTTGGCAACTGGGGAACAGTGACTGGCACTCCTCCTTGGTGAAGGGATTGGCTTAAACAACTCAGAATCTGCACCAATTGAGCACCAACCCAGCCAGATGATATTGATGAAGGTTGGGACAAGCGGACACTGTTAAGAAAGCGATCGCATACTGAATAAAGTGGTTCAAATGATTCGAGATCAAGAACTTCACGATGTTGACCAGCAGGGATAAAGTACTCCCCGTTCTGTTCAAAATAACCATGTTGGATCGTTAGGGGGGCTTGGGCAACCATTTCATCAAAAATCAAGGTTCCCTGTGTTCCTACAATCCCAAGCCGCCGCTGTTTATCTGGATTGAGCCAGCACAGATGAATAAATGCTTGGAAGCCAGTGGGATAGGTAAGTGTCACCTGAACTAAGTCAGCTAATCCTTGAGGGGTTGAAGGTTGAAAGTTAGCAGGTTGAAGGTTAGGAGGTTGAAGGTTATCGGGTTGAAGGTTAGCAGGTTGAAGGTTATCGGGTTGAAGGTTATCGGGTTGAAGGTTGGAGGTTGGCAAGTTATCGGGTTGAAGGTTGGAGGTTGGCAGGTTATCAGGTTGTTCGCGAAGCGTGGCCTTTTGGCCAAGGTGAGCAGGTTGTTGAGGGGTAAGTGATTGACTACAGCCTTGGTTATCTTCAGAACTTTCAACCGGCAACTGGCTAACTTGAAACTCTGTTTTAACCGGCAAGTTGCTAACTTGAAACTCTTTTTGAAACTGTAGCCACACCCTACCAGTAGCTTGGACTTGAACAGGTAGCTGTCCTAAGCAATGGTTGAAAATAGCAATGTCGTGAATGGCTAAATCCCAGAGAGAATCTACATCTTGACGTACTGGTCCTAAGTTAGTACGGGCAGCGTATCCATAGCGTAAGTCTCCTAAGCATCCCGAGTTGACAACCTCTTGAGCACGTTTGACCGCTGGGTGAAATAGATAGGTATGGTCAACCATGAGCTGTCGCTGGTTTTCTTGAGCCAGGTGGCACAATTCTAGACACTCAGCGACATCAAGGGTTAAGGGTTTTTCTGCTAAGACGTGTTTCCCCTGCTGTAGAGCATCCTTAATTAAGGTGTAGTGGGTAACTGCTGGAGTAGCAATTACTACTGCCTCAATTGTCGGGAGATCCCGTATCGATTCCCAATCTGTTGCCAAACGTACCTCAGGAGCGAGGTTATATTTATCTTTAATAGCTGCCAAGGTTTCTGGGTATGGATCAACCACTGCCACTAAGCAAGCATCAGGGTGTGTCAAGAAATTCCTGATCAGGTGTTTGCCCCAGCGACCTGCTCCCAATATCGCTACTCCGGTTTGTTTCATGTTTCCCCTCTCAATTCCAGAAATGCCTGTTTGGCTGCTGCTTGTTCCGCAGCTTTTTTCGATCTTCCTGTACCTTCACCTAATTGTCGATTTTGTAGCCAAACTTGGGCAGTGAAGCGGTTGTTTGCCCCATGCACTTGTAGGTTTTCGGTCAGATGATACTTTGGGAGCAGTTTGTAGTGAGCTTGAGTCCATTCCTGAAGAGCATCTTTGTAGTTTTGGCGGGCGGGGTCTTGACGAATTTCAGTTGTCAGTTTTTGTAAATGAGGGTCTAGCCAAGGACGGACTAATTCTAGGGTATGGGTACTTAAATATAATGCTCCCAAAACTGCTTCAAAGGCATCAGCTAACCGGGATGTTTCGCCAGCTTTGTCCCCAGCGGCACTATTGGAAACGAGTAAATAACGCTCTAGCCCATAGCTGCGAGCGAGTTGAGACAGAATGCGATCGCTTACCAGTACAGAACGAATGGCAGCAAACTCACCAACGGAAGAGTTGGGATAATTTTCCCATAGCCATTCTGAGCTAGCTAAACGTATTACAGCATCACCAACAAACTCCAACTGCTCATAGTTGTGTTCTGCTGAAATACTACAGTGAGTCAGTGCTAAATCTAGCAATGACCAATTCACAGCTGTAGTCTGAGATAGCCCTAACTTTTGAACTAACTTCTCTAATTGTTTCTGACGACGGGGATCTTTGATGGTCATGGGTGTCTGTTGTCGTGAGTCGGAAAGTCCTTTGTGACTAACCAGAGTCTGCTGGGAGTACTCATTACTAACGACTAATAGCTAAATTGAGAGAAAGTCGGACATAAGCCGGGTTCTGTTCTCCCTAGCAACCATCAAGAAGCTACTAAAGAGGGTGATTATCTATCTAGGACGGCTGTTACCAGACGCCTCATGCGGTTCTCCATATCCGGAACTGGTAAAAGACCAACCGTAGTTCCTCTCGACCTTGCTCCCAACCGGGGTTTACCGAGCCAGCACCTCTCGATGCTGCTGGTGCGCTCTTACCACACCTTTGCACCCTTACCTGTGAAAGAATTAGGAAAAAGGCAGGAAGAATACATTCATCCTGGAGCCTTCTACCTTTATCCTTCCCATCGGCGGTATGTTTCTGTGGCACTATCCTCACGGTCACCCGCACTGGGCGTTACCCAGCAAGTTTGGTCTTTCGGGAGCCCGGACTTTCCTCAGACTCGCAGAAAAATGCGAATCCGCAACCACCTGCGCCTACTTTCTCTCTACTCTAGTTTAGACTTGATTAGGGGTTGGTTGTTAGCTGCTGGAGTTGGAGTTAATCCAGAGGCAGAGACCATTATCTGTCCCAGGAGCAGCAACTAGGGAAAAGCGATGAGACCTTGAAGCCGCTGCACCAAAGCAAAAGCTAATCCTCTAGGATTTGTTGGATTACACTGTTAAGAGGGTTGTCATCTTTCTGTCTTCCTTTCCAAGGAAGAATGACTAATTTGTTTAGTTAACATTTCACAAGGAATACTTGACAATGTAAGCATGGTAGAAAAAGCTTACCGTTACCGTTTATACCCAACCCCTGAACAGGAGACTCTGTTGAGGAGAACCCTAGGCTGTGTAAGACTTGTTTACAACAAAGCATTAGATGCTAGAACAAAAGGATGGTACGAACATCAAAAACGAATTAGTTATAAATAAACTTCCTCAATGTTGACAGGATGGAAACAACAGGATGACTTGTTTTTTATGAATGAAGTCAGTTGTGTTCCACTTCAACAAGGATTGAGGCATCTACAAAATGCTTTTACTAATTTCTTTGCAGGTCGTGCTAAGTATCCGAACTTTAAGAAGAAACGCAACGGTGGTAGTGCAGAATTTACAAAATCAGCATTTAAATGGAAAGATGGTCAAATCTATCTTGCTAAATGCAAAGAACCTTTGCCTATTCGTTGGAGTCGTCAATTACCTGCAAACTGCAATCCAAGTACCGTTACAGTCAGCTTAGATCAATCCGAACGGTGGCATATCTCAATTAGGTTCAATGACCCTAGAGACTTGAGCTTGCCTTTAACGGATAAACAAATTGGTTTTGATCTAGGAATTTCCAGTCTAATTACAACCAGCGACGGAGATAAAATTACCAACCCCAAGCATTTTAAAAGGCTCAAAAAAAGACTGGGTAAATACCAAAAAGCTTTGTCGCGAAAACAAAAAGGATCTAACAATCGTGAAAAGGCAAGGTTAAAGGTGGCCAGGATACACGCAAAGATCAAGGACGCTAGAAGAGATTTTACTCACAAGCTAACCACTCAACTGGTCAGAGAAAACCAATTGATTGCGTTTGAGGATTTAGCTGTAAAAAACATGGTCAAAAATCACAAACTAGCTCAGGTAATCAGTGATGCTAATTGGGCAGAAATAATCCGTCAGGTTAAGTACAAGTCAGAGTGGTACAACCGGAAAGCTGTTTCGATTGATAGATGGTTCCCCAGTAGCAAGTTGTGTTCTGCATGTTTGAATTGCGTCGGATCTTTACCACTAAACATCCGGGAATGGGACTGCCCATCTTGTAACACTCACCATGTTCGCGTAGCGGCTCCTACGGAGCATCGCGATATCAACGCATCAATTAATATTTTGGCGGCAGGGCTTGCCGTGTCAGTCTGTGGAGCGACTGTAAGACCCGTTCGCGTAGCGTCGCCTACGGCGAAAGAGAGTAAGTCTCGGAAGGCTAGTGCGAAAAACTCCCCCAAGGGGAGAAGGAAACAGAAACCTAAGTCGTGAGTCGCGAGGTACCCCCGCTATAATCTACAATTTAGCGGTGGGAAGATGTCAACGTGAGCTTTTACGATGAAGTAGCGAGCCGCATTGAGACAATCAAGCATAGTTAGACTCGCAAATCTAATGTAAATAACCTTTAATGGTAGCAATTTATATTAATTGCTTGTGTATATCATTATAACTAAAACTACGTCAATAGTACAATTATACTACTAAACTAGGCAAGCTGTTCGCGTAGCGTGGCCGTTCGCGTAGCGTGGCCAAAAGGCCAAAAGGCCATCGATAGCAATCCGATTTGAGTGGTAAAACACCAGAACAGGGAGATAGGGGGAAGAAGGGGAAGAATTTTTCCATTGGTTTTTGTTCACAAATTAATTACTATCGGGCTGGATCAGGTACAGGGAAATCTAGCTTGATGGGATTACTCTCAAATAACTATCAATATGGAGCAAGAGGACTCACGTTATACCCATCGGGTTAGCGTGAGGTGAATTGCGGTCAGAAGCTTAGTTCTACTCAAGTGGCATTCCTGGATAGAATTATGTTATAATTTAAATATGCTAAGACTAACCTACGAGTACAAACTGATTCCTTCCCAAAAACAAATCGCCGTCATTGAAGATATATTGGCGGTTTGCAGAAAAGTGTGGAATTACGCTTTAAGGGAACGAAAAGATTGGTACAAAAGTCGAAAGTGCGCAGTTAATTATTGTTCATTACAGCATGAATATATAATTCCAGTAGATCAGCCATATCCTAACTACAAAATACAAGCTGCTAATTTAACTAAAGCCAAAAAAGCCAATCCTGAACTCAAAAGAATAAATGCTCAGGTCTTACAACAAGTTTTAAAGACTTTAGATCGAGCATTTAAAAACATGAAAGAACAAGGATATGGTTTTCCTAGATTTAAAAATCCATATCGGATGCGATCGTTTGTATTTCCTCAATTTAAAACAAATCCAATAAATAATGAGTGGATTAAACTGCCTCAAATTGGATTAGTTAAACTGAGATTATCACGACCAATTCCAGATGGTTTTAAGATAAAGCAAGTTAGAATAGTTA